>DASUZG010000340.1:0-3583 GCA_036376995.1 Azonexus sp.
CGAGCTGCCGTCCTCGCGGATCTTCAGCTGCCCGGCCTCGACCGCGACATCCAGGTTGCCGGCGGTGAAGGTGCCGACGAAGACGACCTTCTTGGCATTCTGCGAAATGTTGATGAAGCCGCCGGCGCCGGCCAGGCGCGGCCCGAACTTGGAGACGTTGAGATTGCCCTCGCGGTCGGCCTGGGCCAGGCCGAGGAAGGCGATGTCGAGGCCGCCCCCGTCGTAGAAGTCGAACTGGCTGGGCTGGTCGATGATCGCCTGGGCGTTGGTCGCCGCCCCGAAACTGAGGCCGCCGGCCGGCACGCCGCCGATCACGCCGGGCTCGGCGGTCAGCGTCATCAGGTCGATCACCTTCTCTTCGGCGGCGACGCTGGCGACGCCTTCCGGCATGCCGATGCCGAGATTGACGACGGCATTGGCCTTGAGTTCCAGCGCCGCCCGCCGGGCGATGATCTTGCGCTCGCTCATCGGCATTGCGGCGATGGCCGACATCGGCACCTTGATCTCGCCGGCGTAGGCCGCGCTGTACTGCTCGGCGAAGGTCTGCATGTGGTACTCGGGCTTCTCGGCGACCACCACGCAATCGACCAGGATGCCCGGGATCTTGACCTGCCGGGGATTGAGCGTGCCGCGCTCGGCCACCCGCTCGACCTGGGCGATGACGATGCCGCCGGAGTTCCTGGCCGCCATCGCGATGGCCTGCGCCTCCAGCGTCAGCGCTTCCTTCTCCATGGTGATGTTGCCGTCGGGATCGGCGGTGGTGCCGCGGATGATGCCGACGTTGATCGGCAGGGCCTTGTAGAACAGGTATTCCTCGCCGTCGATGTCCATCAGGCGGACGACCTCCTTGGTCGTCATGGCGTTCAGCTTGCCGCCGCCGAAGCGCGGATCGACGAAGGTGCCCAGGCCGACGCGGGTGATGGTGCCGGGCTTGCCGGCGGCGATGTCGCGGAACAGGTGGGCGATCACGCCCTGCGGCAGGTTGTAGGCCTCGATGCGGTTGGCCACCGCCAGCTGCTGCAGCTTCGGCACCAGCCCCCAGTGGCCGCCCAGCACCCGGCCGACCAGGCCGTCGTGGCCGAAATGGTTGAGCCCGCGCTCCTTGCCGTCGCCCTGGCCGGCGGCATAGACGAGGGTCAGGTTGCGCGGGCTGCCGAGACCCTGCGCGTCGCTGGCCGCCGCCTCGAGAAAGCGCTGCTCGAGCGCGATGGCGATGTTCTCGGCAAAGCCGATACCGACGAAGCCGCCGGTGGCGACGGTGTCGCCGTCCTTGACTAGGCGGACGGCGTCACGGGCGGAAACAATCTTGCCGGAGTCGGAATGGCGTTCCATCGGGGACCTCTGTGGATTCTGGCACGCGCCGGCGTGCGCTTAGTGGACAAGCGCCGCTTCGATTTCGGCGAAGGTCTGCGGCAATTCGAAGGCGAGCACCGGCAGGCCGAGCTGGCGGCCGATCTGGGTGGCCGAGAAGATGCCGCGGATGCGCGGCTGGCCGCTGCCCTGGTCGATGTCCTCGACCAGGATGTGCTGGCGGCCGAGCTGCTTGAGCGCCGTGAAGATGTCGCTGACGCGGGCGGCCATCACTTCCGCCAGATACAGCGTGTCGATGCTGCCGATCTTGACCATCAGGTCGTTCACGGTCAGGTCCTCGCGGCTGCCGCCGCGCGCCTGCAGCACCTGCAGCGGTTTCTCGCCGTGGATGTCGCGGGCGGTGATCAGGCCCAGCACCTGTTCGTCGTGGCCGGTGACCATCAGCAGGCGGACGCCGCGCGAGATCATGCGGGCATTGGCCTCGCCGATGGAGGCATCGGACGTGATGGTGACGGCCGGCACGCGGGAAAAGTCGGTCATCGCCTCGATGGCCGGCGAACTGCCGCTGACCTGGTTGAAACCCGACGCGCACAGGGCGGCATTGCTGGACAGCTTGTGCGTCTGCACCTTGACGGAAATGCTCATGTCTATCTCCTCGAACCGTTGTTGTTCTGGTCAAGCCTGCGGATGCGGACGGCGGCCGGCTGCGGCACGCCGCTCCGTGCGACGAGTATTCGGCGATTCGCGACGCTTGGCAAGAGGCCGCGGGGAAAACCCTAATGCCGCCGGCCAAGGTTGTCCGGCCGACCTATACTGATGCCATCGCGGTGTCACAATCGGAGTGCAACATGGACGACTTTTCCGGAGCGAACAGCATGGATCTGTTGTTGTGGCGCCACGCCGAAGCCGAAGACGGCGAAGATGACCTGAAGCGCCGCCTGACCGCACGCGGCGAGTGCCAGGCGCAAACCATGGGCGCCTGGATCCGCGCCCATCAGCCGAAGGATCTGCGCATCATCGCCAGCCCGGCGGTACGCACGCAGCAGACGGCGCAGGCGCTGCAACTACCGTTCGAGACGCACCGCAAGATCGGCCCCGACGCCTGCGTCTCGGCCCTGATTGCCGCCTCCGGCTGGCCGCAGGCCGGCGGATCGGTGCTGATCGTCGGCCACCAGCCGACCCTCGGCCGCCTGGCGGCACTGCTGCTGGCCGGCCAGGAAGCCGAATGGAGTATGAAGAAGGGCGCCCTGTGGTGGCTGTCCGGCCGCGTCCGCCGCGGCGAGGCGCAGACGGTGCTGCGCGCGATGATCCCGGTCGAACTGCTCGACTAGCTGACGACGTAGGCGGCGCTGCCGGTGGCGATCAGCAGGCCGGCCTCGTTTTCCAGCGTCATCTGCACCGAGGCGATGCGCCCGCCGAGGCGGGTCAGCCGGCCGGTGGCGGTGAAAGTCCGGCCGATGCCCTGGTGCAGGTAGTCGGTCCGCAGGTCGATGGTGCCGATGCGGCCGAAGCGGTGGCCGACCTGCTCGGCCGTCTCGCTGTTGAATTTCTCGGCGATGCCGACCGTCACCGCGAAGCCGCCGACGGTGTCGAGCGCGGCGGCGATCACGCCGCCATGCAGCCGGCCGTGCAGATAATGGCCGATCAGTTCCGGACGCATGTCGAAGGCCAGCTGCGGCGCCGCCGGCGCCAGCGAGACGACGCGCAGGCCGAGCACCTCGTTGAAGCACAGGCGGTGCTCGAAGACATCGCGCAACATCGCCTCGAGACGCAGCTGCTCGGCGGCGGAACGGCGGGGAGACGGCAACGGGGAAGTCATCGGCGGAACTCGGAGCGACAGGGCGGAGGCGCATTATCGAGGGCTGTTTTGCCCTGGGTCAACGGCCGCCGACAACGCCGAAGGCATAATCGAACAGCATTCATAACTATATGATCGATTAACATATTCGAGATTCGCGCGAGCTGATCTGGATCAATATAGAATGGACGCCTGAACAACCTTTGTTACTTTTAACATAAGTAACAATATTTCGAATTCCTGACAAAAAGCATGAAAACCATATTTCTCGTAGACGATTCCGCCACAATTCTGCTCAGCATCTCCAGCATCCTGTCCAAGGCCGGCTACGCTACCGAAAAGGCGGCCAATGCCGAAGAAGCGCTGCGCAAGCTGCAGGGCGGCCTGAAGATCGACCTGCTGATCACCGATCTCAACATGCCGGGCATGAACGGCATCGAGCTGATCAAGGAAGTGCGCAAGCTGCCGGCCTAC
>DASUZG010000341.1:0-7649 GCA_036376995.1 Azonexus sp.
TGGCCGCCGGTCAGGGCGCCGAGGCAGTTGACGTAGGGGGTGTTGTTGACCAGATCCCAGAGCTTCTCGGCGCCGCGGCGGGCGAGGGTGTGTTCGACCTGGAAGGAGCCACGCAGGCGAACGACGTCAGCAGCGGAGTAACCGCGCTTGATGCCCTTCCAGCGGGGGTTGGTGGCCCAGTCTTTTTCCAGTTCGGCGATTTGCTGTTCGCGAGTGCTCATGTGTGAATTCCTCAAGGTTTAGGTTGGGATTACGACTTTTTTGCGCCCGGTCATTAGCCGAGCGATGGATGAAGTATAGAGGCAATTTTGCACAGCAGCAATAGTCTTATATAAGACATAAGACATTATTTTTTTCTTTTTATTCATGGCGTTGCGAGAGATATTTTGCGATATGAAATGACGCTCGTGTCCGTGAAATGCCGCGCGCTGTTTTTCCCATTCCGACGGCATTGAACGCTGTGTCGACTTTTGATTTGTCCGGTTGACGCACTGCCGGGTCAGGGAGTTGAATCGACCAAATTTCTCAAATTCGGGCGATGTTTATGAGTTTATTTCGGCGCTGGTACGACTGGAACGAGCGGACTTTCTGGAATTCGCTGACCAAGAAGCTGATGAGCTTCCTGCTTCTGTTCTTCATCGATATCGTCTATCTCGCGGTCTATCTGCACCAGAAATCGGTGGTTGCGGGCGAACTGGCCAAGGCCGGCGTGGCGCCGGAAGTGCTGCAGCGCATCGTCAGCAGCATGGAGGACGGCCTGACGCTGATGATCGGGCTGACGGTCGTCGCGCTGGGCTGGAACGTGCTGCAGATTCTCTACATCCGCTTCCTGATCCTGCGCCCGGTGCGCATGATCGCCACCATCTTCGACGAGATCGGGCGCGGCGAGGGCGACTTCTCGCGCAACCTGCCGACCGTCACCCACGACGAGCTGCGGACCCTGGCCGAGGCCTACAACCGCTTCGCCGACAAGATGCGCGAGATCATCAGCGAAGTGCGCAAGATGAGCGTGAACATCGCCCGCGAAGCGGTGATGGTCAAGAAAAGCGTGGCCTCGACGGCGACGCGCGCCACCCAGCAGGGCGAAATCGCCAACGCGGTGTTCGGCGCCAGCAACGAGGCGACGCAGGCGATCGAGGAGGTGTCCGGCTCGGCTGAGCGGATCACCGAGTCGACCGAGGTCAACCTGGCGACAGCGCGCAGTTCGCTGGGCGAAATGCAGGACATCGTCAGCAAGGTGCAACTGGTCAGCGACAAGCTGCAGCAGTTCAACGACACGGTCGGCCATCTCGCCGAACGCTCCGACAGCATCCGGCAGATCGCCGGGCTGATCAAGGACATCGCCGACCAGACCAACCTGCTGGCCTTGAATGCCGCCATCGAGGCGGCGCGGGCCGGCGAAGCCGGGCGCGGCTTCGCGGTAGTCGCCGACGAGGTGCGCAAGTTGGCCGAACGAGTCAATGTGGCAACCCAGGAAATCTCCGACAACATCGGCGGCATGATCGCGCTGGTGCGCGAGACGCAGACCGAGAACGAGGTCATCAACAGCGACATCCGCCAGACGCGGATGGCGGTCGAGCGTTCCTCCGGCGAGTTCCAGCGCATGGTCGGCGATTTCGAGCGGACCGGCGACCAGCTGAACCAGATCGCCGCGGCCATGGAAGAGCTGACGGCGACCAATGCCCACGTCCATGAGGCGGTCGTCCAGGTGCATGACCTGTCCTGCGAGGTGGCGGGCAGCATGCAGGCCTCCGAGCAATCGACGCAGATGCTGACCCAGGCCACCGAAAGCGTCCAGGAACTGGTTTCGCGCTTCAAGATCGGGCGCGGCGCCTTCGATTACAACGTCGAACAGGCGCGCCGGTTCCGCGACGAGATCCAGACCCGGCTGGGCGAACTGCTGGGTCGCGGCATCGATATCTGGGACCAGAACTACCGGCCGATTCCCAATACCAATCCGCAGAAATACGAAGTCGGCTATTGCCGCGCCTTCGAGCAGGAAATCCAGCAGGTCGGCGAAAAGGCGTTGGCCGCGGTGCGCGGCGGCGTCTATGCGCTGATGATCGACACCCGCGGTTACGCGGCGATTCACAACATCAAGTATTCGCGGCCGCTGACCGGCAATTATCAGGAAGACCTGGTCGGCAACCGCACCCGCCGCATCTGGGACGACGCGACCGGCCAGCGCGCGGCGAAGAATACGCAGCCGCTGCTGGTGCAGACCTATGCCCGCGATACCGGGGAAATCCTGTCGGAAATCAACATGCCGATCATGGTCGGCGGACGCCACTGGGGCTCGGTGCGCGTCGGCAGCGAAAGCGCGGTCCTGCTCGAAGGCTAGGCGGCGACCGGGACCGGCCGCCGCCCCGCGCTTAGAGCAGCGGCTTGGCCGAGACCAGCACGCCGTCCTCGTCGGCGTACAGCCATTCGCCGGGCGTGAACGTGACGCCGCCGAAAGTCACGGCGATGTCGCGGTCGCCGACGCCTTTCTTGATGCTTTTCTGCGGGTGCGTGTTCAGCGCGCGCACGCCGAGATCGATGTCGGCAATGTCGCCCGAGTCGCGGATGCAGCCGTAAACCACTACGCCGGCCCAGCCGTTCTTTGCGGCCAGGATCGCCAGCTGGTCGCCGACCAGCGCGCAGCGCAGCGAACCGCCACCGTCGATGACCAGCACCTTGCCTAGGCCGTTCTCGGCAAAGGCTTCGCGGACCAGCGAGTTGTCCTCGAACAGCTTCAGCGTCACGATCTGGCCGGAAAAGGCGGGCTTGCCGCCATAGCGCTGGAACATCGGAGCGACCACGCGCACGCTCTGGCCGAGTTCGGCTTCGAAAGCATCGCAAAGGTCGGGGGTCTTGAAGGTCATTGGAGTCTCCCTGGCAGAAAAAAAGCCATGCAGAGCATGGCTTGTTGGAATGTGGGGCGGCGGTTCAGGCGACGGCTTCGCTCTTCTCTTCCTCGAAGTCGAGGCGAATCTTGCCGTCCTGATCGAGATCGACGGTGACGTGGCCGCCGTTGGCCAGCCGGCCGAACAACAGTTCGTCGGCCAGCGCCGAGCGGATCGTGTCCTGGATTAGCCGGGCCATCGGCCGGGCGCCCATCTGCGGATCGAAGCCCTTCTTGGCCAGCAGTTCCTTGACCGCCTCGGTGAAGTGGGCCTCCACCTTCTTCTCGTGCAGTTGCTCCTCGAGTTGCATCAGGAACTTGTCGACGACGCGCAGGATGATCTCGTGGTCGAGCGGCGCGAAGGAAATCGTGGCATCCAGGCGGTTGCGGAATTCCGGCGTGAACAGGCGCTTGATCTCGACCATCTCGTCGCCGGTCTGCTTCGAGCTGGTGAAGCCCATGCTGGTCTTCTGCAGGTCGGCGGCGCCGGCATTGGTGGTCATGATGATGACCACGTTGCGGAAATCGGCCTTGCGCCCGTTGTTGTCGGTCAGCGAACCGTGGTCCATGACCTGCAGCAGGATGTTGAAAATGTCCGGGTGCGCTTTCTCGATCTCGTCGAGCAGCAGTACGCAGTACGGCTTCTTGGTCACCGCCTCGGTCATCAGGCCGCCCTGCTCGAAGCCGACATAGCCCGGCGGGGCGCCGATCAAGCGCGACACGGCATGGCGTTCCATGTACTCGCTCATGTCGAAGCGCAACAGTTCGATGCCCAGGCAATAGGCCAGTTGCTTGGCGACTTCGGTCTTGCCGACGCCGGTCGGACCGCTGAACAGGAAGGAGCCGATCGGCTTGCCCGGATTGCCGAGCCCCGAACGGGCCATCTTGATGGCCTGGGTCAGTGCGTCGATAGCCCTGTCCTGACCGAAGACGACGGCCTTCAGGTCGCGGTCGAGGTTCTTCAGCGCGCCGCGGTCGTCCAGCGTCACATGTTGCGACGGGATGCGGGCGATCTTGGCGACGATCTCCTCGATGTCGGTCTTGTTGATCATCTTCTTCTGCTTCGACTTGGGCAGGATGCGCTGGGCAGCCCCGGCCTCGTCGATGACGTCGATGGCCTTGTCGGGAAGATGACGGTCGGTGATGTAACGGGCCGACAATTCGGCGGCCGACGAGATCGCCGTCGCCGAGTACTTGATGCCGTGGTGCGCTTCGAAGCGCGCCTTCAGACCCTTGAGGATTTCGACCGTTTCGGCGACCGACGGCTCATTGACGTCGATCTTCTGGAAGCGCCGCGACAGTGCGCTGTCCTTTTCGAAAATGCCGCGGAACTCGGTATAGGTCGTCGCCCCGATGCACTTCAACTGCCCGGAGGAGAGCGCCGGCTTCAACAGGTTGGACGCATCGAGCGTGCCGCCGGATGCGGAACCGGCCCCGATCAGGGTGTGGATCTCGTCGATGAAGAGAATCGCATTCGGGTTGTCGCCCAACTGCTTCAAGACGCCCTTCAGGCGCTGCTCGAAGTCGCCGCGGTACTTGGTGCCGGCCAGCAGGGCGCCCATGTCCAGCGAATAGACGTTGGCCTTGGCCAGGATGTCCGGCACGTCGTTCTCGACGATGCGCCGGGCCAGGCCTTCGGCGATCGCCGTCTTGCCGACGCCGGCTTCGCCGACCAGCAGCGGGTTGTTCTTGCGCCGCCGGCACAGCGTCTGGATCACGCGTTCCAGTTCCTTGTCGCGGCCGATCAGCGGATCGATCTTGCCCTGCAGGGCAAGCGCATTGAGGTTGATGGTGTATTGCTCGAGCGGCCCGGCTTCCTTCTCGCCGTCGGTCTCGACCGTTTCGCCTTCGGCCGGCGCCTTCTGTTGCGGCACCTTGCTGATCCCGTGCGAGATGTAATTGACCACGTCGAGCCGCGTCACCGCCTGCTTCTGCAGGAAATAGACGGCATGCGAATCCTTCTCGCCGTAGATGGCGACCAGCACGTTGGCGCCATTGACTTCCTTCTTGCCGGACGACTGCACATGCAGGATGGCGCGCTGGATGACGCGCTGAAAACCGAGCGTCGGCTGCGTGTCGATGTCATCCTCGCCGGAAACGGTCGGCGTGTGCTCGTTGATGAAATTGGTCAGATCCTTGCGAAGCGCATCCGGCTTGGCGCCGCAGGCACGCAGGGCGTCGGCTGCAGAGGGATTGTCGATCAGCGCGAGCAGGAGGTGTTCGACGGTGATGAACTCGTGACGCTTTTGACGCGCCTCGACAAAAGCCATGTGCAGGCTGACTTCGAGTTCCTGGGCAATCATCAGTTTTCCTCCATGACGCAAGCAAGCGGGTGTTGATGCTGGCGGGCAAAGGCGCTCACCTGTTCAACCTTGGTGGCAGCGATGTCGCGCGGGAAGATTCCGCAGACACCTCGGCCCTCGTTATGAACTTTGAGCATGATTCGCGTCGCTTGTTCAGTATCCAGAGAAAAAAAGCGCTGCAGAACGGTGATGACAAAATCCATCGGCGTGTAGTCATCGTTCAGCAACACCACCTTGAACATCTTCGGCGGCTCCAACTTCGTGCGTTGAGCCTGCAGTTGCCCGCCTTCCTGAAACTTCGTAGCCATGCGCCCGATTCTATACAGTCGGATTCAATTCGCAACCGGAAAGATCGGGCCGCCAATCACGAAATTCCTCTCTGCTCCTAGCAATTACGATGCCCGGTTGTGCTGCGCCGCCGCAACACGATACTTGTTGACGACATAATTCAACTGGCGTAGAAAGCAATGGTGTTTGGCTTCTAGCTGTATCGAGGTTGCTGCATGCACCGGGTCACAGAGCTCAAACAGGGAGTCGGGGAGACCCGGAAATTTGTTCGTTTTTTGTAAGAAAGTTGCAAATATGGCAATCGGTACTGTTAAGTGGTTCAATGATTCCAAGGGCTTTGGCTTCATCACCCCGGACGACGGCAGCGAAGATTTGTTCGCACACTTCTCCGCGATCAACATGAATGGCTTCAAGACCCTGAAGGAAGGCGAAAAAGTTTCCTTCGAAGTCGTGCAGGGCCCCAAGGGCAAGCAGGCTTCCAACATCCAGCGCGCCTGAGCGTCGGACGTTGCCAATTAAAAACCCGTCCATTCCGGACGGGTTTTTTTATGCCTGCGGCTGACTGGCTCAGCCGATCGTGAATTCGTCCTGGCGGCGGTCGCCGAGGTTGTCCAGCCAGTTCACCGTCAGTTTGTCGCCGGCCTTGAGGCCGCGCGCGCGGACAGCGAACAGCGGGTTACGGGAGACCGAGGTGTTCAGCTGCCCGTCGATCAGCGCCTTGCCGTTGTGGCTGACGGCGAAGGTCTGGATGAAATGGGCGGGCACGATGCTGCCGCGCTCGTCGCGGCGCTGGCCAGTTTCCATCGGGTGCTGCATCAGGATGCGCAGCTCGGTGATTTCGCCCTGAATTTGGGCGCGCAGCTTGATCTGTTCCGCCATGGTCAGCCTCCACACCCGCCGAGGGTGATCTTGATTTCGCGGAAGGCGACGTGCGTCTTGCCGTCGGCCGTCCGGGCGAGCACCCGGATGCGCATGGTTTCCGCCAGTTTCAGCTGGATCCGGGTGTAGGGCAGGGCCGTGCCGGAAAATTCCAGCGCCGCGCACAGCGGCATCGGGTTGCGGTCGGCGAAGACGGCCAGGCTGCGGGTGCCGGGAAGGTTGCTGGTGATTTCGACTTCGACCTTGGCGCCGTTTTCGGCGATTTCCGGTGCATTGATGATGATGTCACGGGATTCGGCGGCGTTGCCGGCGCCATAGGCCTTGAGTGCGTCGCCGATGGTGCGGGCGGTGAACGCGCCGCGCGTCGCTTCCGCGGCGAGGGCGGCACGCGGAGTCAGGAGGCCGGTGCCGAGCAGCGGTGCGATCAGGCTTGCCGAGACGCCGCCCCTGAGCAGGCGCCGGCGCAATTCGTCCAGCTTTGCGGGGTGGCTCATTCGGCGGTCCAGTGTCCCGACTTGCCGCCCTTTTTTTCGACCAAGCGGACGTTGTCGATACGCATGCCGCGGTCGACGGCCTTGCACATGTCGTAGATGGTCAGCAGGCCGACCGTGGCCGCAGTCAGGGCTTCCATCTCGACGCCGGTGCGGCCGAAGCATTCGGCGGTGACTTCGCAATGCACGGCGCTGTGCGCTTCGTCGATGGAGAATTCGGCGGCGACCCGGGTCAGGGCGATCGGGTGGCACAGCGGAATCAGGTCGCCGGTGCGTTTCGAGGCCTGGATCGCGGCGATACGGGCAATGCCCAGCACGTCTCCCTTTTTCGCCGAGCCGTCGCGGATCAGCGCCAGGGTTTCGGGGCGCATGAAGATGCTGCCGGCCGCCCGGGCGGTGCGCGCGGTTTCGGCCTTGCTGCCGACGTCGACCATATGGGCCTGGCCGGTACTGTCGAAATGGGTGAGATGCGGTTGGGTCACGGGAATTTACACGGCGTTACGGACTGCCGGCGGAGCGCGGCGACGAGGCGCGCTATCATAGCACCATGACTTTCAGCCTACGCCTGACCGCCGGAATTCTCGCCTGTTCGCTCGTGGTTCAGCCGCTGCACGCCGACAACCTGCCGGAACTTGGGGATATCGCCAGCAACGAACTGTCGTTGCAGACCGAAAAAAAGATCGGGCGGCAGATCATGAACGAGATCCGCCTGCGCGAGCCGGCCTATCTCGACGATTCCGACGTCGAGGGCTACCTCAACGTGCTCGGCGGCAAGCTGGTCGCCGTCAGCGACGATCCGGGCCT
>DASUZG010000342.1:0-4814 GCA_036376995.1 Azonexus sp.
GCTGGGCAAAGTCGGGATCGCTGGGTCGGGTCATCGGGGTCTCCGCGGGCAGTTTGTCGATTGTATTTACGTTGACGTTAACGTCAACTGATCGACCAAGAATTATTTGCTGGCTTCGCGACGGGCGACTTCCTGCCGGCACTGCTGCTCGAACTGGGCGATCTCGGCCAGCATCGCCTCGATGTCCTCGCGCTGCTGCTGCAGCGCTTCGCGCCGCTTGGCCATGACGCGCAGGCATTCGAACAGCTGCGGCGTCTCGTCCTCGGTCGAGTTGTACATGCCGATCAGGTCCTTGATCTCGGCCAGGCTCAAACCGAGGCGCTTGCCGCGCAGCGCCATCTTCAGGCGGGCGCGGTCGCGGCGGGTGAACACCCGCTTGCTGCCCTCGCGCTGCGGTGCCAGGATGCCCTGGTCCTCCCAGAAGCGGATGGTGCGCGGAGTGATGCCGAACTCGCGGGCGAGGTCGGAAATGGCGAAGATGGTGGCCTGCTGGTTCACGCGGCGATCCTAGGAAAAGTCGGGGGCAAGTAAATCAGAGCGGCGGGCATTTTTCAATCCGCCACCGTATGGTAACTTGGTCCACCCGCCTCAAAGGTTGTCCCATGTCCCTGCATTATCCCCACGCCCAGCCGCCGGCCGCGGGCGAACGGATCGAAGTCGCGCCCGGCGTCTTCTGGCTGCGCATGCCGCTGCCGTTCCAGCTCGATCACATCAATCTCTGGCTGCTGCGCGATGGCGACGGCTGGACCATCGTCGATACCGGCTTTCCCGACGATGCGGTGCGGGCCACCTGGCAGCAGGTCATCGCCGGCCTCGACGGGCAGGTGCGCCGGCTGATCGTCACCCATTTCCATCCCGACCACCTGGGGCTGGCCACCTGGCTGCAGGCCGAAACCGGCGCCGAACTGTGGATGACCACCGGCGAATTCCTGACCGCCCATGCGGTGTGGCACGAAGTCGGCGGCCACGGTGCCCGTTTCATGGTCGAACAGTTCCGCCAGCACGGCCTGGACGCCGAGCGCCTGGCCAAGTTCGCGCAGCGCGGTTCGGGCTACCGCAAGGCAGTGCCGGCGCTGCCCGAGCACTACCGCCGGCTGCGTGGCGACGACGTCGCCCGGATCGATGGCCGGGGCTGGCGGGTGTTGATCGGCCACGGCCATGCGCCGGAACATATGGCGCTTTACTGCGCCGAACTCGGCGTGTTAATTTCAGGCGACATGCTTCTGCCGAAGATTTCCACGAATATCAGTGTCTTCGCGGCGACGCCGGATGCCGACGCCTTGCGCTGGTATCTCGATTCGCTAGACGGGATGGTTCGGGAAATTCCGGACGAAACTCTGGTACTGCCGTCGCACGGATTGCCCTTCTTCGGAGTGGCGGCCCGGGCCCAGGCGTTGCACGCTCACCACGTCGAACGCCTGCGGGCACTGGAGGATAGCTGTCAAGACGCGCCACAGAGCGCGGCCGGGTTGCTCGAGGTACTGTTCCAACGGGCGCTCGATACGCACCAAACGATGTTCGCGATGGGCGAAGCGATCGCCCATCTGAACTATCTGGAGCAAGCTGGCCGGTTGTCGCGCAGCATCGACGCCGACGGGGTGATTCGATATCAGCGGCAGCAGCCTTCAGCCGCGAACTGACAGAGGGAGTTTCACGTATGTCGCAGCAAACCGAAGAACAGGGCCTCAACCTGCCCAACCCGGCCGAGATGGCCAAGACCTATGCCGAAGTCGCCCAGCGTGCCTCGCGGGTGATCACCCACTTCATGGAAAAGAAGGCCAAGGAAGGCGTCGAGGCGCCGGCCGACGAACTCGGCGTGGCCAAGGCCTTCATGGACCTGTCGGCGCGTCTGCTGGCCAATCCGTACAAGATGGCGCAGACCCAGATGAACATGATGTGGGATTACTTCTCGCTGTGGCAGAACACGTCGATGAAGATGATGGGCGTCCCGGTGCAGGCGCCGGTGGCGACGCCGAAGAAGGGCGACAACCGCTTCAAGGACGAGGAATGGGAACAGCATTTCCTGTTCGATTTCGTCAAGCAGTCCTACCTGATCACCGCCCGCCACCTGCATGACACCGTCGCCGGCACCGAAGGCCTCGACGAGGCGACGCAGCAGAAGGTCAATTTCTTCACCCGCCAGTACATCGACGCGCTGTCGCCGTCCAACTTCGCGCTGACCAACCCGGAAGTCTTCCGCGAGACGGTCAACAGCCACGGCCAGAACCTGATCAAGGGCCTCAACAACCTGCTGCACGACGTCGAATCCGGCGACGGCCAGTTGCGCATCCGGATGACCGACACCTCGGCCTTCGAGATGGGCAAGAACGTCGCCACGACGCCGGGCAAGGTGATCTTCCAGAACGAACTGTTCCAGCTGATCCAGTACGATCCGAAGACGCCGGACCAGTACAAGAAGCCCTTCCTGATCGTGCCGCCGTGGATCAACAAGTACTACATCCTCGACCTGCGCGAGAAGAACTCCATGGTCAACTGGGCAACCAGCCAGGGCCACACCACCTTCATCATGTCCTGGATCAATCCGGACGAGAAGCTGGCCCAGAAGTCGTTCGAGAACTACCTGCTCGAAGGTTCGCTCGAAGCCATCAACCAGGTCTGCGCCCACACCGGCGAGGACAGCGTCAACATCGCCGGCTATTGCCTGGGCGGCACGCTGACCATGACCACGCTGGCCTACATGGCCGCCAAGAAGGACAAGCGCGCCAATTCGGCGACCTTCTTCACGACCATGCTCGACTTCTCCGAGCCGGGCGAACTGGGTATCTTCCTCGACGAAGGCGCCGTCTCCGGCCTGGAAAAGCGGATGAACGAGCGCGGCTTCCTCGAAGGTTCGGAAATGGCCGGCACCTTCAACATGCTGCGGGCCAACGATCTGATCTGGTCCTTCGTGGTCAACAACTACCTGATGGGCAAGGATCCGTTCCCGTTTGACCTGTTGTACTGGAACTCGGACTCGACCCGCATGCCGGCCGCGATGCACAGCTTCTACCTGCGCAACATGTACCTGGCCAACAAGCTGAAGGATGCGGGCGGCATCACGCTGGGCGGCGTCAAGATCGACATCGGCAAGGTCAAGACGCCGTGCTACTTCATCTCGACGATCGAAGACCACATCGCGCCGTGGAAGAGCACCTACATGGGCGCCCGCCTGCCGTCCGGCAACACCAAGTTCGTGCTCGGCGGCTCCGGCCACATTGCCGGCATCGTCAATCCGCCGGTGGCCAACAAGTACGGTTTCTGGACCAATGACGCCACCGACGGCAACCTGCCGGAAAGCCCGGAAGACTTCCTGGCCGGCGCCACGCAGAACGCCGGTTCGTGGTGGACGCACTGGCACCAGTGGGTGACCAGCCTGCCCGGCGGTTCGGCCACGGTCAAGGCGCGCCAGCCGGAAGCCGGCACGCTGAAGGTGATCGAGAATGCCCCCGGCAGCTACGTCAAGTTCCGCCTGGACGCGCAAAAGAAGGACTGAGCGCCGCTTGGCGCCAATACCAACGGGAGGCTGCGGCCTTCCGTTTTTTTCGAACTCCCCCGGCGGGCGGCGGTCCTAACGGCATCAGCTGAAAGGAGGCGCATCATGCTCAGCGAAGCTCCCGTCGTCACGGTCCATATCCCGCCCGCCTTGCGCCGCCTGGCGGCCGGCCATGAGGAAGTGATGGCCAGCGGGGAAACCGTGGGCGAGGTGTTGCAGGCCATTGGCCGCGAATACCCGGCCTTCGGTTCGTATCTGCTGCTGCGCGACGGTAGCCTGCGTTCGGGGCTGGCCGTCTATCTCGGCCCGACCAGCGTGCGCGACCTGCAGGGGCTGGCGACGCCGGTGGCGCTCGAAGAGCTGGTCAGCATCGTGCCGACCGGCGAGTTGCCCGACGTTTCAGTGGCTGGCGAGGGGCAGGCGCGGCAGGCGGGGCCACTCGACCGCGTCGAGCATGTTCTTGACGATCAGGCCGAGCTCGGTGTCGCCGGTGATCTCCAGCTCGCGGTTGAAAAACAGCGTGTCGGGGTCCTCCTGCCGGGCGAGCAGCTGCAGGTAGGCGGACAGGTTGGCGGCAAAGGCCAGGTCGGGCTCGCGGACGGGCCGGAACACCGGCCGGAACATGCCATCTCGATAGGTGTATGAGGCTTCACCGCCGGTATCGTTGATCCGCACACGGAACAGCTTGTCCTCGAGCAGGGCCAGTTCACTTTCCGGCAGCAGCTTCATCTTCAGCGCCGCGTTGAGGCCGGCGACCAATGCCAAGGCATGCGGCCATTGCGGCAGCTTGTGGCCGATGGCGGCAACGAAATCCGGCAGGCGGAACTTGGGAATGGTGAAGTTGGCGTTCATGGTCAGGCTCCCGGGTCAGGCGCCCAGACGGGCGAGGGCTTGCGTGTGGCGCTGGACGATGCCGGCGTCGCCGAACCAGTAGCCGTCCACCAGGCCGCTGGCGTTCCAGCCGGTGGTGTCGGCCGTCACCGCTTCGCCGCGGCGGGTGGCGTCGAAGGCGGCGATGATCGCCGGCATGTGCTGTTGCTGCGGGCTGAGGCGGACCACGTCGATGCCCATGGCCAGCATGTCCGGCATTTCGTGCAGCAGGTTGTAGCTCTGCGCCGACATCGTCTGGATGCCGTTGATGGTCAGGAAATCCTGGCCTTCGCGCGTCTTCAGCGTCAGCCCTTCGGCGTGGTCGAGGCACTTGAACTGGCAGTCGTCCTTGTTCAGGTCGTAATGCCGGGCCGTGAAGCAGCGTGCCGAGAAGGCCAGCGCGATCTTGCCGAAGGCGAACACTTCGGTTTCGACGCCGGCCGGGCGGCTC
>DASUZG010000343.1:0-3016 GCA_036376995.1 Azonexus sp.
TTCGGCACGGCCAAGCTGGAAGGCCGCAACGAACTCGAAGCACGCGATTTCGATCTGGCCCGCATGGGACGCAGCCGCAAGATCGGCTTCTGAGGCGGCGCCGCCGGACGGGCGGCGACCGGGGCGGACGGGGAAGGTGTAGACTATGACTTTAGTCGTAATAACTATAGTTCCTTGCCCAACACGAGACCCCCTACGCCCGCCGGCGAACCCCTCGACCATCTGCTGTCGCGGATCGACGTCGGCATCCAGTTGTGGGATGCCGATGAACGGCTGTGCTACGCCAACGCCGTCAGCGCCAGTCATTTCGGCCGGCAGACCGTGCCGGCCATGGCCTTTGCCGAACTCTCCACACAGTGGCGTGAATTGCCGGATACGCCCCTGCCCGCCGGGCTGGCCCGTATCGCCGGCGCGGAAGGTGGCGACGCGCAACTGCAGATCCAGTTCGTTCATGCCGATCCGGCCGCGGTGCGCTGGCTGGAGTTGCGGGTGCACCTCCTCCCGGACGGAGGCGGAGCGGAACGCATCCTCACCACAACGACCGACATCACCCGCCTGGTTGCCGACGGTCTGCGCCTGCAACGCCAGGCGCATTACGATGCGCTGACCGGGCTGCCCAACCGGACGCTGCTCGCCGACCGCCTGCAGATTGCCCTGGCCCAGGCGAAGCGCCGCGGCGAGTCGCTGGCGGTGTGCCTGATGGATCTCGACGGCTTCAAGCCGGTCAACGACACGCTCGGCCACAAGGCGGGCGATCAGTTGCTGCAGGAAGTCGCCCACCGCCTGCAGCAGACCCTGCGCCGTGAAGACACCGCGGCGCGCACCGGCGGCGACGAGTTCGCCCTGCTGATCGGCGGACTGAAAGCGACCGGGGAAGTCGAACGTACCGTGCAGCGCCTGCTCCAGGCCATCGCCGCCCCCGTCCTGATCAACGGCCAGGCGGTACGCATCTCGGCCAGCATCGGCGTCACGCTGTACCCGGGCGACGTGTTCGACGCCGACCAGTTGCTGCGCCACGCCGACCAGGCCATGTACCTGGCCAAGAACGAGGGCAAGAACCGCTATCACCTGTTCGATCCAGCCATCGCCTCGCAGGCGCGGGCCAAGCAGGGGCTGCTGAGAAAGATCGAGGAGGCGCTGGCGCACGGCCAGTTCACGCTGCACTACCAGCCCAAGGTCGATTGCCGCAAAGGCTGCGTGGCCGGCCTCGAAGCCCTGATCCGCTGGGACCATCCGGTGCTCGGCCTGCGTGCACCCGGCGAATTCCTGCCGCTGATCGAACACGACGACCTGATCATCCGCCTCGGCGAGTGGGTGCTGAGCCGGACGCTGGACCAGATGCAGGCCTGGGATGCGGCCGGCCTGGTGATCCCGGTCAGCATCAACATCTCGGCCCGCCATTTCCTGCGCAGCAACTTCCCGCAGCACCTGAGCCGGATGCTGAGCCACTATCCGGCCTCGCTGCTGCAACGCCTCGAAGTCGAAATCGTCGAAACGGCAGCGCTCGAAGACATCAACCTGGCGAGCGAACTGATCCGCGAGTTTCGCGAACACGGCATCAGCTTCGCGCTGGACGACTTCGGCACCGGCTATTCGAGCCTGGTGCACCTGAAGCGCCTGGCCGTCAGCACGCTGAAAATCGACCAGACCTTCGTCCGCGACATGCTCGACGACCCGGGCGACCTGGCCATCGTCCAGGGCATCATCGGCCTGGCCAATGCCTTCCAGGAAACCGTCGTCGCCGAAGGCGTCGAGTCGATCGAACAGATCCTGATGCTGCTCGAACTGGGCTGCGACGTGATGCAGGGCTACGGCATCGCCCGCCCGATGCCGGCCGAGCGCGTCGCCGGCTGGCTCACCGGCTTCCAGGCCGACCCGCGCTGGCAGGCCGCCGGCGGCTACCCGCTGCGCAGGGATTTCGAATTGCTGCTGATGGAGGTGGCGCATCGCCACTGGCTCGACCTGCTGCTCTCCTCGCCCCGCGGCCAGACCGGCAAGCCGCCGGCCGGAACGTGCCGGCTGACGCACTGGTGCCATAGCGACGGGCGCAAGCACTACGCCGGCCTGCCGGAATTCTTCCGCCTGGAGGAACTGCACCACGAGGTGCACCGCCACGCCGAGAATTACGTCGCCGCCCTGTCCGCGGCCGACAGCGCCGGCACTGCCCGGGAGCGCGAGGCGCTGATCGCCGCCAACGGCAATTTCATCGCCCTGTTGCATAATTTCCGGGTTGCCCTGGCAACCGAGCGCGTCGACTGACCCCGCCCTTCCCCGAAAGCCCATTCATGACCCAGACCCTGACCTGGAACGACAGTTTCGCCACCGGCGTGGCGGAAATCGACGAGCAGCACATGATCCTCGTCCATACGCTGAACGAGGCGGCGATCAAGCTGGCGGCCGATCCCAGCCTGAGCAATCTCGACCAGATCACCCGCGACCTGCTGAGTTATGCGCTCTACCACTTCGAGACCGAAGAGGAGCTGATGCACCAGTACAGCTACGAGGCCGCCAGCGACGATGCGGCCGCGCAGCATCTCGAGCAGCACCGCAGTTTCTCGGCCAGGATCGTCGCCGTCCGCGACGCGATCAAGGCCGGCAACCTGATGCCGCCCGGCGAACTGCTGGCCTTTCTCAACGACTGGCTGACCAACCACATCCTCAACACCGACAAGCAGTTCGGCGCCTTCATCCTGGCCCGGCAAAGCCGCTAGCCCCGGCAGGCCATGCGCAACCCCGTTCCCGTCATCGTCCTCGCCCAGCTGTTCGGCACCTCGCTGTGGTTCTCGGCCAACAGCGCCGCCGACGACCTGATCCGCCAGTGGGGCATCACCGCCGCCGATCTGGGTACGCTGACCAATGCCGTGCAGCTGGGCTTCATCATCGGCACGCTCAGTTTCGCGGTCAGCGGCCTGGCCGACCGCTTCGCCGCCAGCCGCATCTTCGCCGTCTGCGCCGTCGCCGGCGCCCTGGCCAATGCCGCCTTCGCACTGCTGGCCAGCGGCATGGACGCCGGCGT
>DASUZG010000344.1:0-6966 GCA_036376995.1 Azonexus sp.
GCACCGAGCGCAGCAGCGCGGTGTCCTCGGCGTAGCTGCGCTCCATGGTCATCACCAGTTCGTTGATGCGGCCGACGAAGGGGTCCATCTGCACTTCGAAGCGGGCCAGGATGGCGGCGCGCCCGGCCGGGGGAGCGGCCAGGAAAGCTTCGACCTCGGGGCGCAGGTCGCGCTGCCAGGACTGGTCGACCCGCAGCAGCAGTTGCCGCACTTCGCCGTCGCGCGGCGAAGCCAGCGGCCGCACCGGATCGCCCTGCTCCAGCTGGCGCAGCACTTCGTCGAAGACGCGGACCTCGCCGGCCAGGCGTTCGAGCTGCGCCGCATCCGGCGTCGTGCTGGTGCGCGTCATCAGCAGCCCGAGGTGGTAGGCGCGCATGCGCTGGCTGCCGGCGTCGTTGATCGCCGCCGCCACGCCTTCGAGCTGCCAGGAAATCATCAGGGTCAGGCCGATGGCGCCGGTCAGCACGAGCAGGAAGGCGACCAGCGTGCCGACGATCTTGCGCGAGAGCTTGCCCGGGATGGCCAACATCGAAAAAGGTTCCGCGATAAAAGCGCCAAACATAGCTGCGCCGCGGCAAAAAAGCCAATGACCTGGATCAAGACGGCCGCCGCACGGCGGCGAGCGTCCCGATCCAGGCCGGCCGCCGGCTTCAGGCGGCCTGTTTCTCGACGTGCGCCTGTTTCTCGTAGAGGAACTCGAGCACCGCCGCCCGGCAGTCGATGTAGGCCGGGTCGTGCGCCAGTTCCAGGCGCTTGCGCGGACGCGGCAGCTTGACGTCGAGTATCTCGCCGATAGTCGCCGCCGGGCCGTTGGTCATCATCACGATGCGATCCGACAGCAGCACCGCCTCGTCGACGTCGTGGGTAACCATCACCACCGTCGCCTGCGTGGCCTCGCAGATCTTCATCAGCTCGTCCTGCAGCTTGGCCCGGGTCAGCGCATCGAGCGCGCCGAACGGCTCGTCCATCAGCAGCACCTTGGGTTCCATGGACAGCGCCCGGGCGATGCCGACGCGCTGCTTCATGCCGCCGGAGATCTCGTGCGGATACTTGTGCGCCGCATGCCCCAGGCCGACCAGCTCGATCGCCGCCTGCGTCCGCGCCTTCAGCTTCGGCTTGCCCTCCTTCTGGCCGAACACCCGCTCGACGGCGAGGTAGATGTTCTCGAAGCAGGTCAGCCACGGCAGCAGGCTGTGGTTCTGGAACACCACCGCCCGCTCCGGGCCGGGTCCGGCGATCTCGCGGCCGTCGCACAGCAGCACGCCGGTGGTCGGCTTGGTCAGGCCGGCGATCAGGTTCAGCAGCGTCGATTTGCCGCAGCCGGAGTGGCCGATCAGCGCGACGAACTCGCCCTGCTTCAAGGTCAGGTCGATGTCGCGCAGAGCGACGAACTTGCCTTTCTTGGTTTCGAAAGTCTGGCCGACACGCTCGATTTGTACGAACTTTTCCATGATTCGGGCTCCTTACGACGATTCCTTGGTCAGCTTCTTGGCCAGCAGGATCAGCGCCTGC
Source organism: Azonexus sp. (assembly GCA_036376995.1). Lineage (GTDB taxonomy): Bacteria > Pseudomonadota > Gammaproteobacteria > Burkholderiales > Rhodocyclaceae > Azonexus. The sequence goes on from DASUZG010000344.1 coordinate 1,513, forward strand.
TCGAGAATCAGGCCGACGATGCCGATGATGAAGATGGCGATGATGATGTGCTCGACCTTCAGGTTGTTCCACTCGTCCCACACCCAGAAGCCGATGCCGACGCCGCCGGTGAGCATTTCGGCGGCGACGATGACCAGCCAGGCGGTGCCGATCGACAGCCGGATGCCGGTCAGCATGTAGGGCAGCACGGCCGGGAACAGGATCTTGGTGACCACTTTCCACTCGGACAGGTCGAGCACGCGGGCGACGTTCAGGTAGTCCTGCGGCACGCGCTGCACGCCCTGGGCGGTGTTCATGATCATCGGCCAGATCGAGCAGATGAAGATGGTCCAGGTCGCGGCCGGGTCGGCCTTCTGGAACACCAGGAGGCCGATCGGCAGCCAGGCCAGCGGCGAGACCGGGCGCAGCAGGCTGATCACCGGGTTGATCATGCTCGACAGGAAGGTGAAGCGGCCGAGCATGAAGCCGAGCGGAATGCCGACCAGGGCGGCGAGGCCGAAGCCGATGCCGACGCGCTGCAGGGATGCCAGCACGTTCCAGCCTATGCCCTGGTCGTTCGGGCCGTTGTTGTAGAACGGATCGGCGAACAGCGCCGCGGCCGCCTCCCAGACCTTGAGCGGGCCGGGAATGCTGCCGCCCTTCAGCGTAGCGACGTACCAGACGCCGATCACCACGACCATGCCGAGCAGCGGCGGCAGAAGGGCGCGGCCGGCGGCGGCCAGCTTCTCGGCGAACGGGGAGCCCGTGCCGGCCAGCGGCGGCGGGGCGGTTTTTTCCATAGTCGTTTCCTTGCCCGGCGCGGCGGCGGCTTCGGCCGCCGGCGGGGTGCTTGCATCCTCGGGGCCGGCTGCCTGCTGCACGCCGAAGTCCGTGCTTATCGTCATTGCGCTCATGGGGTTCTCCTCAAGCGATGGGTGAAGTCCGCCCGACCCTTCCGGGCCGGGCGGGCCGGCCTCAGGCCTTGACCTTGAAGCCGTCGGCGTACTTGGCCGGGTCCTTGCCGTCCCAGACCACGCCGTCGATCAGCTTGCTGCTGCGCATCTCGCTCTTGGGCAGCGCGACGCCGGCGGCGGTGGCGCCCTGCTTGTAGATGTCGAGGCGATTGACCTTCTTCGCCACCTCCAGGTAGGCCGGATGGTCCTTCAGCAGGCCCCAGCGCTTGTGCTGGGTCAGGAACCACATGCCGTCGGACAGGTAGGGGTAATTGACCGCCCCGTCGTTGAAGAACTTCATGTGGTTCTTGTCGTCCCAGCTCTTGCCCAGGCCGTTCTGGTAGCGGCCGAGCATGCGCGCGACGATGACTTCGGTGTCGGTGTTCACATAGGACTTGCTGGCGATGGTCTCGGCGGTCTTCTGCTTGTTGGCCAGCGACGCGTCGATCCACTTGCCGGCGTCGAGGATGGCGGCGACCACGGCGCGGGCGGTGTTGGGGTTCTTCTGCACCCACTCGGCGGTGGTGCCGAGCACCTTTTCCGGGTGGTCGGTCCAGATGTCCTGGGTGGTGGTCGCCGTGAAGCCGATGTTGTCGATGATCGCCCGGTTGTTCCACGGCTCGCCGACGCAGTAGCCGTCCATGTTGCCGACGCGCATGTTGGCGACCATCTGCGGCGGCGGCACGGTGATGGTCTTGACGTCCTTGAGCGGATTGACGCCGTTGGCCGCCAGCCAGTAGTACAGCCACATGGCGTGGGTGCCGGTCGGGAAGGTCTGGGCGAAGGTGTATTCCTTGTCCTTCTTGGCGATCAGCTTGGCCAGGCTGGGTCCGTCGACCGCTCCCTTGTCCTTCATCTGGTTGGAGAGCGTGATGGCCTGGCCGTTGGTGTTCAGCGTCATCAGCACGTTCATGTCCTTCTTCGGCCCGCCGACGCCCAGTTGCACGCCGTAGATCAGACCGTACAGCACGTGCGCGCAATCGAGCTCGCCATTGACCAGCTTGTCGCGCACCGAGGCCCAAGAGGCTTCCTTGGACGGAATGATCTTGATCCCGTACTTCTCGTCGAACTTGTTGACCGCGGCCATCACCACGGAGGCGCAGTCGGTGAGCGGGATGAAGCCGATACGGACTTCCTTCTTTTCGGGGGCGTCCGAACCAGCGGCCCAGGCACCGCTGCGAACGCCGGGGGGTACCATGGCCATCAGAGAGGCTCCCAAAGCGGCTGAAACGAAATCACGACGAGAGAAGGAAGGTGCAGTGTCCAGACCACCTTCCGCTGCCAGTTTCTTGTCTTCCATTGCTTGCTCCTTGATTACGGGAATCGAAAAACAAAATGGGCGTCACATCCTGGCCGCCGGTTGGCAGCTCGGATGGACGCCCTTGTCCTGTGAGCCGGCTTTCGCTCGACTCTCGCCCGGCCGCCTTTGACCGTGCGTTTTGTAAGGACTATTGCAATGGCCGTGCCAGCTTAGTCAAAAAGTACTAGATACTTGGAGTTACTTGCTTTTCAGCAACTTGGCGCCGCCGCAACGGCGCTTTGGCGGATTCGCCGGGCGCACTGTTGCAGTGCAACAGCGGCGCCCGGCGCACAGCTTTAGAGCAGCAGCCGGGCCATGTCGATGATGTCGCGGGCGACCCGCGCCATCGGCTGACCGCGCTCCATGGCCAGCTTGCGCATGGCGTGGTAAGCGGCGTCCTCGTCGAGGCCGCGGGCTTTCATCAGCACGCCCTTGGCCTGGTCGACCAGCTTGCGGTCGGACAGCTTGCGCGAAATCTCGTCGAGCTCGCGGCGCAGCGCCTGCGTGTCCTCGAAGCGGGCGCGCGCCACTTCGACGATGGGCTTGATCCGCTTCGGGTCGAGACCATCGACGACATAGGCGGAAACTCCGGCCTTGACGGCATCGCGGATGGTTTCCTGGCCGTCTTCCTGGGTGAAGATGACGACCGGCCGCGGCATGTCCTTGTGCATCGCCGCCAGATGCTCGAGCGTGTCGCGGCTCGGGCTGTCGGTGTCGATCAGGATCACGTCGGGCTGCAGCTTTTCGACTTCGGCCGTGAGATTTTCCGAGCCGGCCAGGATGGCCGCCACCTGGTAACCCGCGAGCGCCAGCCCGGCGCAGATTTCGCCGGCCCGGGAACGCGATTCGTCAATAACGAGAACTGTCAGCATGCATGGTTCTAAGCAAACTCCGAACCAGCCGCCTGCACGGCCGCTCCGGCCATCGCCCGGATCACCGTCTCGCTTTCACCGATAGCATCCGCCAATGAAAACTCGATGTCGGGATAGTCCGTGCGCAACTGCGCCAGCATCAGCGGCAAATCCCGCTTCAGGTGCCCGCCCTGGGCGATGAACATCGGCAGCACGACGATCCGGCCGGCGCCGCTGGCGATCAGCCCGGCCGCGCAGTCGGCCAGCGTCGGCGACAGGAATTCGAGAAAGGCCAGTTCCACCGGCAGGCCGGGGGCCTGCTGGCGAATGGCCGTCTGCACCCGGCGCAGCGGCTCGGCCCAGGCCGGGTCACGGGCACCATGGCCGAACAGGATCATCGCAGTAGTCATGCCGTGAACTCTAGCGGTTCAGGGCCAGCAGCAAAAGCAGATTCAGTAGCAGCGAGGCGGCGGCAATGCCTTTCCACAGCATCAGCGGGTTGCGCTGCGCCAGCGGCTGCCGGCCCGGCGCCGCCAGCGGCCGGCTGGCGCCGCGCTCCAGCGCCAGCAGGAATTCCTCGGCAGTCTCGAAGCGATCCTTCTGCTCGCGCGCCACCGCCTTCAGCAGGATGTTCTCCAGCCAGCCGGGAATTTCCGGCCGCCAGCGGGTCGGGCGCACCGGTTCGGCGAATTTCGGGCTCTGGAACGGCTCGATCTCGCCGTAGGGGTACTTGCGCGTCAGCAGGTGGTACAGCGTGACGCCGGCCGCGTAGAGGTCGAAGCCCGGCTCCGGCGCGGCGTCGGCGAACAGTTCCGGGGCCATGTACGACGGCGTGCCGGCCCGGCCGACGCTGTCGCCGGGCGCGCGCTCCGCCAGACTGAGCGCGACGCCGAGATCGAGGATGCGCAGCACGCCGTCCTGGCCGAGGTGGATGTTGTCGGCCTTGATGTCGCGATGCAGGATATCGAGCCGGTGCAGGGCGCCAATGGCCTTCAACAGCGCGCCGCCGAGGCGGACCACCTCGCCGACCGGGAAATGCTGGCCGGACGCGAGGCGCGCCGCCAGCGTCGCCCCCGGGTGCCAGGTCATCAGGTAGTACAGGCAGCTCTTGTGCTCGGCCGGCACCACCTGCGGGAAATTCGGCGAGACGACGCGCCGGGCGCGCCATTCCTCCATCAGCAGCGCGGCGCTCGCGGCGGCATCGCCCTCCTGGCTCTCCTGCAGCGTTTTCAGCACCAGCTGCTGGCCGTTGCGTGGATCGACGACGCGGTAGAGCAGCGTCTCGCGGGCATCGTGCAGCACTTCCTCGACCACCAGGCCGTCCAGTTCGTGGCCGACTTTCAGGCGGTGCGGCAGCGGCAGCCGGGCGTCGCTCTCCAGGCTGTCGCGCAGGCCGGCCGGCGGCAGGCTGAGCACATCGACGACCACCGCCGAGGCGTTATCGTGGCCGCCATGGGCCAGCGCCAGGCTGGTCAGCGCGGCGGCGGCGGCCTGCGGTTCCGGATGGTCGAGCAGGACTTCGCTCAGCAGGGCGTCGGGCAGCACGCCCCAGACGCCGTCGGAGACCAGCAGGAAACGGTCATCGGCTGCCAGCTCGCCGTCGCCGCAGTCGAGCAGCAGGCGCAGGTCGAGGCCGATGGCGCGCGACAGCACGTTGTTGAGTTCCGGGTGTTCCCAGGTGTGATCGACGGTCAGTTGCAGCAGCACACCGTCGCGCAGCCGGTAGATGCGGCTGTCGCCGATGTGCGCGGTGTAGTAGCGGCGGCCGCGCAGCACGACGGCCGACAGCGTGGTGGCCATGCCGGCCAGCTCGGCGTTGCGCCCGCCTTCGGCGATGACCCAGCGGTTGAGGGCGGTAGCCACGGTCTCGATGGCCCGCGGCACGGCCCAGGTATCGGGAGTGGCGAAGTAGTCGGCGAGCAGGCCGCGCACCGTGTATTCGGCGGCTTCGCGCCCGCCCTTGTGGCCGCCGATGCCGTCGGCCACCGCGGCGATGATGCCCTTGTTCTCGAGTTCCTGTCCTTCCGGCGTGGCGACGCCGCAAAAGTCCTCGTTCCGCTCGCGCGGACCGGTCAGGGACGAATAGCCGACGGCAACCTGGAGGGGCATGGATGGACAGGTAGGAGGTGGGGATCGGGGCGGGCCGGTCTGCCCGGCACCGCCTCGATCCTAGCAGCTAATCGCCGGCGCCTGCCCTCAGATCTTCGCCGTGGTCAGGTGGCTGGCGCCCCAGGTGGTACGCCAGCGGGTCTTGACGCCGGTCAGGCCGACCAGGGCCAGCACGGCCAGCGCGGCGAAGATCAGGAAGCCGACCTGGTAGCTGCCGGTCACCTGCTTCGAGTAGCCGAGGCTCGACGCCAGGTAGAAGCCG
>DASUZG010000345.1:0-6542 GCA_036376995.1 Azonexus sp.
AGAGCACGTCCCGAACCCGTCCAGCGTCATCACCGCCTGCGCGCGCCTGGTCAAGCCGGGCGGCCAGGTCTTCTTCTCGACGCTGAACCGCAACCCGAAGTCCTACCTGTTCGCCGTGGTCGGCGCCGAATACGTCCTGCACCTGTTGCCGCGCGGCACGCACGACTATGCCCGCTTCATCAAACCATCGGAACTCGCGCGCTGGGCCAAGATGGCGACGCTCGAACCGCAGGAATTGATCGGCATGAGCTACAACCCGCTGAACCAGCGCTACACGCTCGGCCGCGACACCAGCGTCAATTACCTGATGCACGCGACCCGCGCCGCCTGAGAAGCAGAAACTCCGGCGCATGTTCGAAGCAGTCCTGTTCGACCTCGACGGCACGCTGGCCGACACCGCCCCGGATCTCGGCCATGCCGTCAATGTGCTGCTGCGCGAGGAAGCGCGGGCCGCGCAGCCGCTGGACGTGCTGCGCCCCTTCACCTCGCAGGGCGTACGCGGCCTGCTGCGCGCCGGCTTCGGCATCACCCCCGAGCACCCGGACTACCCACGCCTGTCGCAACGCTTCCTCGATCTCTACGCAGCGCGGCTGTGTGCCGACACCCGGCTGTTCGCCGGCATTCCCGAACTGCTCGACCGGCTCGAAGCGATGCAGTTGCGCTGGGGCGTGGTCACCAACAAGCGCCGGCGTTTCACCGATCCGCTCGTTGCCCGGCTGGGCCTTTCGCAGCGCACGCCGTGCATCGTCAGCGGCGACACAACGGCGGAAGCCAAGCCCTCGCCGCTGCCGCTGCTGCATGCCTGTCAATTGCTCGGCTGCGCGCCGCAGCGCACGCTCTATGTCGGCGACGACCGGCGCGACATCGTCGCCGGCCAGGCCGCGGGCTGCCTGACGGTGGCCGTCACCTACGGCTATCTCGGCGACGGCGATCCGCTCGTCAGTTGGGGCGCCGACCTGGTCATCGACCATCCGGACGAACTGGCTGTTTTCCTGGCTACGCGCGCCGCGCCGAAATAAGCAGGTTGCGCGGCGTCAGTTCGCGGGCGCAGAAGACGCCGAGTTCCACCGCATAGCCACGCTCTTCCAGCGCGACGGCGAGGTCACCGGCCAGCCAGATTTCCAGCGCCCGGCGAAAAGCGTGGCGGACGATCGACAATTGCATGACCTCGCGCTGGCGCTCGATGCCGCGCCGCTCGCAACGTTCGAGATCACCGCCTGCCGGTGTTGGCAAACCTTCGCGCCGGCACATCTGCTCCATGAAGCCTCCGAAGCTGCCGCGCACCCAGCCCTCCGGCACCGGCTTGAAGCTGCGGTAAACACCGCCGTTCGACTGCCGCCGCCAGGCATCGAAGCCCAGTTTGAAGGCGATCGCCCGGTCGCGCTTACGGCGCTCGCGCGTGCCGGCGGTGACCGTCTCGGTGACCGCCAGGCGCACGTCATCCGCCGTCAATTGCAATGACGAGGCGGTCGCCAGCGGCCGGTAGCCGTCGGTCAGATGCAGGTGGTAGCAGCACGGAGCGACGTCGAAGCGGGCAATGCCGGCTTCGGCACCGCGGCGGATCAGCCGCCGGTGCAGTTCGCCGCAGGCATGCAGGGCGACCGCGTGCTGGCCGGCCGAAGGCTGCAGATCGACGGCCAGCGCATCGGCTGCGACGAAGGACTGCCCCACCCCAAGGCGCTGTGCCAGGTGTTTGCCGCTCCGGCACAGGCCGGCGTCGATTTCCAGGGTGCGCACCGGAACCTGCCAGCGATGTGCCAGCAAGCGGCCGAGGTGGCCCTTGCCGCCGCACCAGTCGAGCACCGGCCGGTCGCCGGAACAGGCGGCGGCGAAGGCCTCGATCTGCGCCCGCTTGCGTCCGGGAATTTCCCACGCCCAGCGCTCATCGGCATCGGCTGCCGGCACCGGGATCCGCGCCGGCAGATCGAACAGCGGTGTCAGGGCGGCCACCTCGGGAACATGGCGCGCCAGCAAGGCCAATGCGGCCGGACCGTCGGCATTCAGCGCGGCGGTCTGCTCGTCGTCCAGGGCCAGCAGTTCGGCGGCCAGGGTCGGCCAGCGTTCGCACCACTCCGGCCGGAGTTCGCGAAAGGGTTGCGGATGCCAGAGGGCCTGGAAGACCGGCAACAGGGCATCGAGTTGCTGGTGGCGCTCGGCCAGCCTCACCGCAACGCCGCCCGCCGCTCGCGGCGGCGATAGCCGAGCACGGCCGGCACCAGGGCGGCCAGCACCAACACCAGGCCGACGCCGAGCGGCCACAGTACCGGGGCATTCCAGGCGCGGCGGGCAGCCGCACGCTCGGCGGCGTCGATGCGCTGGTACTTGAGGATGTTGTTGCCGACGTCGTTGGGCTTGCGGTTCTTCAGCCAGCGGTGGCCCAGCGTGTAGCTTTTCGGGTGCAGGCCAAACACCCACGGCGCGTCGTGCTGCAGGATGCCGTTCATGCGCCGGATGATATCCAGGCGCTCGGGCGTGTTGTCCATGTTCTTCATGCGCAGGAACAGGCGGTCGAATTCCGGATTGGCGTAGTTGGACGAGTTCTCGCCGCCATGCCCGACCCGCGCCTCGGCACCATGCAGCAGGAAGAAGAAATTCTCCGGATCGGGATAGTCGGCATTCCAGCCGAGGTAATAGAGCTGGACGTTGCCCTTGCGCAACTTGTCCTGGAAGCGGTTGAAGTCGGTCGAGCGGACCACCAGTTGCGCGTCGATCTTGGCGAACTGGCGGGTCAGCCAGTCGAGGCGCGATTTCTCGCCCATGCCGCCGCCGGTGGTGTCGAGATAGAGGACCAGCGGCTCGCCGGTCTTCGCGTGCCGGCCGTTCGGGTAACCGGCCTCGGTAAGCAGCCGCTTCGCTTCCTCGACCGGCTTGCGCCGCGGCTTGCCGTCGACCCAGTCGTAGACCGCCTTGTCGAGCCCGGCTTCGCCCGCCTCGAACCCGAAGATGCCCGGCGGCAGCGGCCCCTGGGCAGCGATGCCGCGGCCGTTGGAGAAGATGGAGATGAACTCCTCCTGGTCGATGGCGATCGAGATCGCCTGGCGCAGTTTGGCCGCCTGCGCGCCGAGCCCGCCGACCACCGGGTCGAGCATGTTGAAGCCCATATAGAAGGTTGAGGTCTTGACCGAGGTCAGCAGGCGGATGCCCTTCTCCTGCATTTCCTCGGTCAGCGCCACGTCGCCGCCGACATTGACGCGCACGGCCTGGTCGAAGCTGTCCGAGGAAATGCCCGAGGCGTCGTAATAGCCCTGCAGGAACTTGTTCCAGTAGGGAATCGCTTCCTTCTCGCGGGTGAAGACCGCCGCCTCGATGAACGGCAGCGGCTGACCGCAGTCGGCCAGCAGCCCGGCCTCGCGATCACCCGCCTCGCCTTCGCACGGGTAGGTCTCGCCGTGGAAGTTGGGATTGCGCGCCAGCACCATGCGCCGGTTCGGATCGTTTTCGGCCAGCATGAACGGGCCGGTACCGACCGGCCACCAATCCAGCGTCAGGTTTTTGCCCACCATGCCCGGCTGGGCGAAGAAGCGGTCGGCCTCGCGCGGCACCGGCGCAAAGAACGGCATGGCCAGCCAGTACAGGAACTGCGGGTACTTGCCCTTGATGCGGATACGCCAGCGGTGCGCATCGAGCCGCTCGATGCCGGCCAGCGGATAAGCGTCGAGATCGAGCCAGCCGTCAGCCGGCAGGTCCTTGGCGGCGGCGCGCAGTGTGTCGCCGAGCTCCTTCAAGCCGACGATCTTGTCGGCCATCATGCCGTAGATCGGCGAATGCAGGCGCGGATGCGCGAGGCGCTTGATCTGGTAGATGTAATCGTCGGCGGTGAGCTCGCGACTGCCGGTTTCAGGGAAATCGGCGATGCTCCGCCGGCCGTCGGCGATGCCGGGCCCGAGGTAACGCGGCTGGCCGGCCGCATCGACGGCGAAGGCCGGGTGCGGCTGGTAGCGGATGCCCGACCGCAAGGTCAGCTCGTAAATGCTTTCGGCAATCTGCTCGACGGGCGCATCGGCCGGCAAGGCGCGGCCGGCGCCATCGACATAGCGCGGCTGCGGCACCTCGGTCAGTGTTGCCGGAATCAGCTCGTAGGGCCGCTTCAGGTAGTGGTACTGCAGCGGCGGCTCGTAGATCTGGGCCGTGAAGGTGGCCTCGTCCTCGGTATAGGACTGCGCCGGATCGAGATGCTTGGGCCGGTCAGTGAAAGCCGTGTACAGGATGTTGCGCCCGGCGTCGTCAGCCGGATAGGGATCGTTCCAGGCCTGGCCGCATCCGGCCAGCATGGCGACGACGAGGAGACAGGCGCGGAAGCTTTGCATGCCGGCAGTTTAGCAAATGACGGCTTGACCGCTCCGCCGGGATTTGCCGACAATGAACCGCATCCAACAACAAGGAGTTGCCGCGTGCTCGACTCGAAGATCTCCGACTTCACGCTGCCCGCCACCAGCGGCCAGACCTTCTCCCTCGCCGGCCACGCCGGCCGGATCGTCGTCATCTACTTCTACCCCAAGGACAGCACCCCCGGCTGCACCACCGAAGGCCAGCAATTCCGCGATCTCCACGCCGCCTTCCAGGCCGCCGGCGCAGTCATCCTCGGCATCTCGCGCGACAGCCTGAAATCGCACGAGAACTTCAAGGCCAAGCAAAGCTTCCCGTTCGAACTCGGGTCGGACGCCGACGAAACCGTCTGCAACCTGTTCGGCGTCATCAAGCAGAAGATGATGTACGGCAAGCAGTGCCGCGGCATCGAGCGCAGCACCTTCGTCATCGATCGGGCCGGCGTGCTGCGCCGTGAATGGCGCGGCGTCAAGGTGCCCGGCCACGCCCAGGAAGTGCTCGACTTCGTCACCACGCTGTAACCCTCCCCACCCCACGCAAAGGCCCATTCCATGCCGCGCAAGCCCGCAGCCACCAAGAAGCCCGCCGTCACCAAGCTATTCGTCCTCGATACCAACGTGCTGATGCACGACCCCAGCTGCCTCTACCGTTTCGAAGAGCATGACATCTTCCTGCCGATCATGACGCTGGAAGAACTCGACAACAACAAGAAGGGCATGTCGGAAATCGCCCGCAACGCCCGCCAGGCTTCGCGCACGCTCGACGAGATGCTGGCCCACGACGGCGTCGATATCGACGAGGGCATTGACCTCTACGGGCCGTCGAGCAAGCTCGCCAGCGGCCGCCTCTACCTGCAGACCGAGGCGATCAGCGCCGAGCTGCCGCAGGGCCTACCGACCTCCAAGGTCGACAACCAGATCCTGTCGGTGGTCATCCACCTGCAGAAGAAATTCCCCAAGCGGCCGGTGATCCTGGTGTCGAAGGACATCAACATGCGCATCAAGTCGCGCGCGCTCAACCTGCTGGCCGAGGACTACTTCAACGACAAGGTGCTCGAGGACACCGACATCCTCTACGCCGGCACCCGCCTGCTGCCCGAGAGCTTCTGGGAAAAGCACGGCAAGGGCATGGAATCCTGGAAAAAGGATTCGAAGACCTATTACCGGGTCAGCGGCCCGCTGTGCCCGCAACTGCTGATCAACGAGTTCGTCTGGCTGGAGGGCGACGGCTTCGCCGCCATCGTCAAGGAAGCCGCCGGCAAGACGGCGGTGCTGGAAACCCTGGTCGACTACACGCACCCGAAGAACGCCGTGTGGGGCATCACCGCGCGCAACCGCGAACAGAATTTCGCGCTCAACCTGCTGATGAATCCGGAAATCGACTTCGTCACCCTGCTCGGCCAGGCCAGCACCGGCAAGACCCTGCTGACGCTGGCCGCCGGGCTGACCCAGACGCTGGAGAGCAAGCAGTTCGCCGAGATCATCATGACCCGCGTGACGGTGCCGGTCGGCGAAGACATCGGCTTTCTGCCCGGCAGCGAGGAAGAGAAGATGGCGCCGTGGATGGGCGCGCTGGAAGACAACCTGGAAGTCCTCACCCATTCCGAGGACACCGGCGGCCCCTACGGCGGCGACTGGGGCAAAGCCGCAACCAACGACATCATCCGCTCGAAGATCAAGGTCAAGTCGCTCAACTTCATGCGCGGCCGCACCTTCCTGAAGAAGTACCTGATCATCGACGAGGCGCAGAACCTGACGCCGAAGCAGATGAAGACGCTGGTCACCCGCGCCGGTCCGGGCACCAAGGTGATCTGCCTCGGCAACATCGCGCCGATCGACACGCCTTACCTGACCGAGGGCAGCTCCGGCCTGACCTATGTCGTCGACCGCTTCAAGGGCTGGCCGCATTCCGGCCACATCACCCTGCAGCGCGGCGAGCGCTCGCGCCTCGCCGACCACGCGGCCGAAGTGCTATAATCGGCGCCATCAACCAAGGGGGCCGTGTCAGTGACACGGCCTTTTCGTTTCAGCCGCGGGCTGTCGCTGCCGGAGGAAATTCTTGAAACGCCGCGCCTTTCTTGCCTCTTTTGCTCGATCTCAAAGCACACCTGACAGTGGCCCCTGCTCCCTCAGAGACGGCGGGTAGCCGCGCATCACGGCGAGGTACTTGACCTCCTCCGCGTCGCGGTTCTACCAGTAGCAGCCAAGCAGGACGAG
>DASUZG010000346.1:0-8670 GCA_036376995.1 Azonexus sp.
CCTGTTCTTCGGCGAACCGATGCTCGACATCGCCGATTTGATGCAGGTCGACGGCAACGGCCGCGGCGTCATCAACGTGCTGTCCGCCGAAAAACTGATCCACGCTCCGGCGCTTTATTCCACCTTCCTGCTCTGGCTGCTGGCTGAACTGTTCGAGCAGCTGCCGGAAGCCGGCGATCTGGAGAAGCCGAAGCTGGTGTTCTTCTTCGACGAGGCTCACCTGCTGTTTAGCGACGCGCCGCAGGCGCTGGTGGACAAGGTCGAGCAGGTGGTGCGGCTGATCCGCTCGAAGGGCGTCGGCGTCTTCTTCGTCACGCAAAACCCGCTCGACGTGCCGGAAAAAATCCTCGGCCAGCTCGGCAACCGCGTCCAGCACGCGCTGCGCGCCTTCACGCCGCGCGACCAGAAGGCGGTGCAGGCCGCCGCCGAAACCATGCGCGCCAATCCCAAGTTCGACGCGGCCACGGCCATCACCGAACTGGGCGTCGGCGAAGCGCTGGTCTCCTTCCTCGACGAGAAAGGCCGACCGAACGTCGTCGAACGTGCCTTCATCTTCCCGCCCGCCTCGCGCCTCGGACCGCTGACTGCCGACGAACGCCAGGCCATGATCCAGGCTTCGCCGCTGCTCGCCACCTACGGCCAGGCCGTCGACCGGGAATCGGCCTACGAGGCGCTGCGCGGCCAGCCCGCCAGCAAGCCGGCGGCACCCGGCGCCATTCCGGCCCCGCCGACAGCCAGCGATCCCAATGCCTGGGGCAACAGCAGCGGCACCCGTGCCCGCCCGACACCGGAAACGCCGTCGCAGCCGCGCCAGAGCGCCCCGGCCCCGCAGGCGGAAGGCGGCGGTCTGCTCGGCGGTCTCAGCAACATCCTGCTCGGCAGCACCGGGCCGCGCGGCGGGCGCCGCGAAGGCGTGCTCGAATCGGCGGCCAAGAGCGCCGCCCGCGGCATGGCCGGCACCGTCGGCCGCGCCGTCGGCCAGCAGATCCTGCGCGGCGTGCTCGGTTCGATCCTCGGCGGGCGCCGCCGCTAGGCTTTTGCCGGGCGCGAGCGCCCGTCGCGCAGCCAGTCGAGCGACTCCTGCCACAGCGTGTCGCGAAAGCGGCTGTTGAACCAGGCGAAGTGGCCGATGGCCGCGACGCCGACGCTGGCCGGCGCGATGCGCACATGCCGGCGGCGGGCGTTGCGGTAATAGGCCAGCAGGCGCTCAAGGGCGGCCGGCGTGCCGAAAGGATCATCTTCGATGCCGATCGCCAGCAGTTCGCCGCGCATCTCGGCAAAATGCCGCAGCAACTCGTCATCCGGCCCGACCCCGTAGGCCGCTTCCAGCGTCGCCGGCCGGTACGCCCATTCGTAGGCGGCGGCGGCCGGCAAGTCCTCGTGCCAGCCCAGGCGGCGGGCCGGAAAATAGCCGCACAGCGCGGTCAGCAAGGGCATCAGCAGGTGCCAGCGCAGCCACATCAGCGCCTTGCCCGGCCCGTAGTCGCGCCAATAGGCGTACTGCGCACCGACCGTCAGCGCCCGGCAGACCTCGCCGGCCGACGGCGCGAGCCCGAGCAGCAGGCCGCCGATGCTGTGGCCGACCACGTACAGCGGCAAGTCCGGACAAAAACGCCGCGCCTGGCGCAGCGCCGCCTCGCAGTCGTAGCACCCCCAGTCGCGCTTGCTGATCGTTTTGCACTGGCGCAGGCTGCCGCGGCGCGAAGCGCCGATGCCGCGGTAATCGTAGGTCAGCGCCGCCAGACCGTGTTCGGCGAGAAAGGTAGCATAGCGGTGGTAGTACTCGGCCTTCACCGCCGTCGCCGGGTTGATCACCACCACCGCCGCGGCCGGCCCGGCGCTCGGCCACCAGTGGGCGGCCAGCCGGTAGCCGTCGGCGGCGACCAGTTCCAGCGCCTGCGGCGCGGCCAGTTCGGGCGCCCGGGCGTTCATGCGCCACTGCCCGTCCGGCCGATGCTCAGCCGGGCGCCGGCCGACGCCGACAGGACGACGTCGATACCCGGCCGCAGCGGCCAGTCGTCGCCGGCGGCGAGGATGGCGTCGTCGGTGCTGCCGCTTTCGGTCAGCCACACTGCGCCGGCTTCGCAATGCAGCCGGCCGCTGCCGCGGACCAGCAGAATCTCGCGCCGGTGCAGCGCCACGTGCAGCGGCAGCGCATTGACAGCTTGCAGGATCGGGGCCATCTTCCTATCCTCCATTCATGAGGTTCATACATACCGAAAAATGCTTCGGCCCGATGAACTCACTGTATGAGGCGGACGATCTCGCCACAAACGGAAAATCGGCATTCATTTCATGCATTGAACGCATAAAACCATGAGCCTCGACCTGCGCCGCCTGCCGCCCCTGGATGCCCTCAAGGGTTTCGTCGCCGCCGCCCGCCACATGAGCTTCACCAAGGCCGGCGCAGCGCTGTTTCTGAGCCAGTCGGCGATCAGCCGCCAGGTACAGACGCTGGAAAGCCAGCTCGGCGTGCCGCTCTTTCGCCGCAGCACCCGGCAACTGCAACTGACCGCCGACGGCGAGATTCTCTACCGTGCGGCGCAGGAGGCGTTCGCCGGCCTGGACGCGGCGCTGCGCCAGATCGCCGCACCGCGCCGGCCGGCCGGCGTCACCGTGTCGACCTCGATCGGCTTCGCCGCGCTGTGGCTGGTGCCGCGCCTGGCCGGCTTTCAGGAGGCGCATCCGGAGATCGCCGTGCGCCTGTCGGCCGAGAATCGTGCCGTCGATCTCGAACGCGACGAGGTCGATCTGGCCATCCGCTACTGCGCCCCGGGCGAGGCGCCGCCGGGCAGCCGCCAGCTGTTCGCCGAAGCCCTGCTGCCGGTGGTCGGCCCCGGCCTGCGCGGCCAGCTGGCCGGCACCGGCCTCGACCGCACCACGCTCGGCCAACTGACCCTGCTCGCTTTCGAGGATGCCAGCGCCCACCCGTGGTTTTCCTGGAATGCCTGGCTGCGCCCGCTCGGCCTCGATGCGGCGCAGGCCCGCGGCCACCTGCAGTTCAACCACTACGACCAGTGCATCGCCGCGGCCCTGGCCGGCCAGGGCGTCGCCCTCGGCCGCGAGCCGCTGCTCCGCGACCATCTGGCCGATGGCCGCCTGATCGCGCTGGCCCCGCCCCGGCCGGTGCCCGAGCGCGCCTACTACCTGCTCGCCGGCACCCGTGCCGACCACCCTGCCGTCGCCGCCTTCACCGCCTGGCTGCTCGGCCAGACCGACGCCCGGACGGAGGCCTGAGCATGCGCGACCTGCCGCCGCTGCACAGCCTGCCCGCCTTCGAAGCCGCCGCCCGGCTGGGCAG
Source organism: Azonexus sp. (assembly GCA_036376995.1). Taxonomy (GTDB): domain Bacteria; phylum Pseudomonadota; class Gammaproteobacteria; order Burkholderiales; family Rhodocyclaceae; genus Azonexus. The sequence goes on from DASUZG010000346.1 coordinate 3,302, forward strand.
CTTCCTCGCCGCCGCCGAGGCGCTGCACCTGACGCCGTCGGCGATCAGCCACCGCATCCGCCTGCTCGAAGCGCACCTCGGCCAGCCGCTGTTCGAGCGCCGCCACCGCGCCGTGGCGCTGACCCCGGCCGGCCGCCGCTACCTGGCGGTGGTCCGCGACAGCCTGCTGCGCCTCGACGAAGCCAGCGCCCTGCTGCGCGCCCCGCAGCGCGAACGCCTGCGCCTGTCGGCGGCGCCGGCGCTGGGCAGCCAGTGGCTGGTCGGGCGCATCGCCGCCTACCAGGAGCAGCAGCCCGACTTGGAATTCGTCATCGGCAGCGCCACCGGCCTCGGCCCGCTGCTGGCCGGCGAAGCCGACATCGGCCTGCGCTACGGCGAGGAGGAATGGCCCGGCCTGCTCGCCTGGAAGCTGTTCGAGGAACGCATCTTCCCGGTCTGCCGCCCGGCGCTGGCGGCGCAACTCAAGACGCCGGCCGACCTCGACCGCCAGCGCCTGCTGCGCCACCCGCTGCTGTCCTGGCAGCGCTGGTTCGCCGCCGCCGGCCTCAAGCGCGAGGAACCAGCGGCCGGCCCGCTCTACGAGGATGCCCGGCTGATGCTCGAAGGCGCCGCCGCCGGCCACGGCGTGGCGCTGATGGCCGGCAGCCTGGCCGCCCCCTATCTCGCCGCCGGCCGCCTCGCCCGCCCGTTCGCCGAGGACTGCCCCGACCGCAGCTTCTACGTCGTCGCCCCGCCGGCCATCCAGGAACGCCCGGCGGCGATGGCCTTCATCCGCTGGCTGGTGCGCGGCGCGCACGCGCCCCGCTAGCCGGCCGGCTCAGCGCGCTTTCGGCAGCGGCGTCGCGGCCAGCGCCTGCTGGCACGACAGGGTGTCGCGGTCGCCGAAGTCGACAAAGGGCAGGATGGCGGCCAGCGGGTTGAGCAACGCCAGGCCCAGCGCGCCGGCGGCCCGCACGGCGATCGGCGGGCCTTCCGGGGCGACCCGGGGCGCCGCGAAGGAGCCGCGCACGCGCAGCGGCGAGCGCACGGTCAGCGGCGACACGTTCTGCGGCTTGGCGGTCAGCCGCAGGTCCAGCTGCTCGGCGGCGAGGTCGATGCTGCCGTCGATCAGCACCACCGTGACCGGCGTCGCGACCAGGCCGACACGCGGCGTCAGGCGGCCGTCCTTGGCCTGCAGGTCGATGACGGCGCACTCCATCGGCTGGCGGTCGTCGCCGCGCAGCAACAGGCCGAGACTCTGGGCGACATCCAGGCCCAGCGCTTCGAGCGCCAGATGGGACAGGGTGCCGTTGCGCACGAAAACGGTAGTCCGGCCATCGACGGAGGCCAGCAGTTCGGATACGGAACGGCCCTGGCCGACGAGCTGGCTGCGGCCGTGCAGGGTGCCGGTAAACCACGGCGGCGGCGCGGCACCGTTGGCCTGGCGGCGGATATCGTCGGCGGCCGGCTTGGCCGCCCGCAGCCAGCTATCGAGGTGAATGTCGTCCCAGGCCAGTTCGGCGCGCCATTGCGGCGCGCTCGGCCGGGGATCGAGCGTCAGGGCACCGGCCAGGCGCCCCTGGGCGGTACGGGCATCGATCTCGGCCAGGGCCAGCCGCCCCCCCTCCAGGGTCAGCCGGGCCCGCAACGGGGCGATCGGCAAGCGGAAAGCGGAACCCAGATCGACCCGCTCGAGATGGACGGCGACCACGGCGTTCAGGCGGCTCAGCGACGGCAGGTCCAGCTTCCGGTCGGGCAGCGTGCGCCCGCGCGCGGGCCGGACCACGGCGCCGTCTTCATTGCGCGTGCCGAGGGCCGGCATCAGGTCGGCCAGCACCAGATTGCGCCCGCGCAGTTCGCCCTCGAGGCGGGGCGGATGCTGCCCGGCATCGTAGGTGAAGGTCGCGGCCAGGTCGCTGGCGCCGATCCGCGCCTGGGAAATCGTGATCTGCCACAGCGGCGAATCCTTGACGATCTCGCCCTGCAGGCTGAACGGGGCGGTGGTCGGCAGCGTCGTGTTGAACAGGCGCCCGACCAGGCCGAGGGACGGTCCCTTGATCGTCACCTGCCCGCGGATGTCATCGACGCCGACGGTGCCGGCGAAGGTCAGCTGCACGCCGGCGAAGTCGGCCTGGCCGTCGACCGCGACCGGCTCGCTGCCGCGCCCGGGGAGCGTGCGCGGCAGTCCGGCCGGCAAGCTCAGGCTGCCGCGCAACGGGCGGTCGCGCAGCTGGCCGGCGATGTCGGCCACGGTGCGCGGCCCGCCGTCGCCGACCTGCGTGGCCACCTTGATGCCGACGTCGACGGCCAGCGACGGGTCGCGCAGAATGATTTCGCCTTGCTGCACGCCCATGTGCTCGACGACCGGCGGCGGACGCTGCGGCGCGGCGGCGAACTGCCAGCTGGCCCGGCCATCAGGCAGGCGGACGAGGCGCGCGTCGAAGCGGTCGGCGGCCAGCAGCACCACGCGCAGCGGCGCATCCGGACGGCGCAGGGCGGCCAGGTCGCCGTAGCGCAGGCTGAGGCGCAGGCGATCGGCGTCGATCAGGTGGGGAATGGGAAAGCCTTCCGGCGCGGCGATCCACAGGCCGCCCACCTCGAGTTGCAGGGTGCGGCGAAAATGCAGGCGGAACGGCGCCGCGATGTGCACTTCGCGGCCGGCGCGCGAAGCCAGCACGGCTTCGGCCGGCGCCCGCAGGAAGAACCAGCCGCTGGCCTCGCAGGCCAGCAGCACGGCGAGCAGGAACAGCGGCAGCGCCCAGCGCCAGCGTCGCCGCGGGCTCATGGGCCGTCGCGCGCGCCGGCCGGCGCGATGCAGGCAAACAACGTTATCGACGACATCGCTAGCTCTCGCAATCCTGTAGCTGCGCTTCCGATGTGATGTCCGCACGCGGGCGGAAAGGAAGCAGCAATTGCAGTTTAGGCGGCCGCCGCCAGGCAATCTGTCAGCGGATTCCGAATTCCGTGTCAGGCGTGGCGGGCAGGCGCAGTCCTACATGCTTTTCAGCCGCCGCCGACGGCGAGTGGCCGGCCGGCTTCATATGCTGAAGTGACTTCCCCGATGCCGAGTTCTGCCGCCATGTCCCTGCAGTGTCGTGATATCCGCGTTGCGCCCCAACCCATCCGTGACCGGACAAACCGGGTGGCAGCCTTCGAATTGCTCCATCGCCGGGGCGATGCCGTCGCCGCCCGGATCACCGACGATGCCGTGGCCACCGACGACGACATGCGCCTGGTGTTCGGCCGCGGCAGCCAGGGGCGGGCACTGCTGCGCGGCCTGCCGGGTTTTCTCAACGTCGATGCGGAAATGCTGTTCTCGGCGCGGCTCGAAGCCCTGCCGGCCGGCCAGGTGGTGCTGGAACTGCTCGAAACGGTGCACATCGACGAACGGGTCATCAACCGCTGCGCCGACCTCAAGCGCCGCGGCTTCCGCTTCGCCCTGGACGACGTCTGCGAATGCCGGGAGGAGCAGGAGTCCCTGCTCGCGCTGGTCGACATCGTCAAGGTGGATCTGCCGGGCCTCGACGACACGCAGCTGGAAGCGCTGGTCAGCAAGCTGCGCCGCTTTCCGCTGCGCCTGCTGGCCGAAAAGGTGGCTTCCAGCCGCAGCGCGCAGCGCTGCCGGGAACTGCAATTCGACCTGTTCCAGGGCTATCACTTCGATCGTCCGGCTCCGGCCGCGGCCGCTGCCTGAGCCGGGTGGTGTTCGGATGAATGCCGTTCATCCAAACCCATCCCAATTCGTTTGAAGTCATCGCAAGGCCGCCGCATCCTGCCCCTACCGCTCCTTTCCGCCGCCAGCCCGCCTACCCGGCCACGCTGCCCCGGACCCCGCCGCGCCGACCCCGGCGCGCCCTGCCGGTCGCATCCGCGGCCGGCCGACGGATTTCGAGGAGAACATCATGCAAGACCGCGACGGTTTCATCTGGCTGGACGGGCAATGGCTGCCCTGGCGCGAGGCAACGGTGCACGTGCTGAGCCACACCCTGCATTACGGCTACGGCTGCTTCGAGGGCCTGCGCGCCTACGCGACGGCGAATGGGCCGGCCATCTTCCGCCTCGACGAGCATCTGAAGCGCCTGGAGGATTCGGCGCATATCCTGGCCATCGACCTGCCCTTCGAGCGCGCCACGCTGGCCTTGGCCTGCCGCGAGGCGGTGACGCGCAACAAGCTCAACAGCGCCTACATCCGGCCGCTGGTCTTTCTCGGCGCCGAGAAGCTGGGCGTCGATCCGGCCGGGGCGGCGACGCACGTGGCGGTGGCGGCCTGGGACTGGGGCGCCTATCTCGGCGGCAAGGCCCTGGACGAGGGCATCACGGCGCGCGTCTCGTCCTACGCGCGGCACCATCCGAACGTGCAGATGTGCCGGGCCAAGGCCATCTCGCTGTACGCCAATTCCATCCTCGCGGTGCGCGAGGCGAGGCGCGACGGCTACGGCGAGGCGCTGCTGCTCGACACCGAGGGTTACGTCGCCGAAGCCTCGAGCGCCAACCTGTTCCTCGTCCGCGACGGCGAATTGCTGCAGCCGGAAACCACCTCGGCGCTCGACGGCATCACCCGGCGCACGGTGGCGACGCTGGCCGCCGACCTCGGGCTGGCGGTGCGCAGCAAGCGCCTGACCCGCGACGAGCTGTACTGTGCCGACGAGTTGTTCCTGACCGGCACCGCCGCCGAACTGACGCCGGTGGTCGAAGTCGATCGCCGGCGCATCGGCGACGGCCGCCCGGGCGCCGTGACGCGCCGCCTGCAGCAGGCTTTCTTCGCCTGCGTGCGCGGCGAGGACGCGCGCTACGCCGGCTGGCTGAGCCGCGTCTGAGGCCGGCGGCTCAGCGCACGCCGGCGGCGATCAGGAACGGGGCGTAGGCGCGGTCGACCTTGAGGATGTGGTGCTGCAGCCACTCCTTGAGGAAATCGAGGACCGGGGCGCCGACGCTGGCGCCGTCCTCGAATTTCAGCAGCAGGTCCATCGCCGTGGCGGTGAAGGCGTCGTGCTCGGCCTTGTGGGCCGGCGTCTCGGCATAGCCCAGGCGCTGGAACAATTCTTCCTCGAGCACGAAGTGGTTCATCGTGTAATCGACAAGCCCCTCGAGAATTTCGCCGAGCACCGCGCGCTGCGGCTCGGGCTGGGTGATTTCCGCGTGCAGGCGGTTGGTTGCGTCGACCAGCCAGCGGTGCTGCTGGTCGATGGATTCGATACCCAGGGCAAGGGCATCCGTCCACGGCATGAAAGACATCGAATTCCTCCCAGAATCAGGTGGCGGCCGGGTTGTTTTTTGTGAACCGCCAATGCGATCTTGCCACGGCCACGTTAAATGAAGCCAGCGTATTCCTTCTGCATCAAACCGGCGTCCCGCCCCCGCTTGCGCCTTTTTCTGCCAGATGGACCAGC
>DASUZG010000347.1:0-5971 GCA_036376995.1 Azonexus sp.
GGTGTCGAGAAAGCGTTCGAGCAGCACGTTGAGAAAGCGCCGGCCGCGCGCCGTCGGCGCGATGCGCTCGGGGCCGATGTCGAGCAGCCCGTCGGCTGCCGCCGCCTGCAGCTGCGGCAGGATCGTTGTGAGCGGGCGCGAAGTGCGCAGCTCGAACAGCGACGGCGCGAAGCCGTCGGTCAGGCGCAGCGCGTTCATCAGGAACTCGAACGGCAGGCTGGCCGCCGCGACTTCGCTCTCCTCCTGCAGCGGCCGGCCGGCCCGGGCGTTTTCCAGATAGGCCTTGGGGTGCTTCCAGCGCATCTGGCGCAGCACGCGGTCGTGCAGCGTCAGTTTCGAATGGGCACCAGCACCGATCCCGAGGTAGTCGCCGAAATGCCAGTAATTGAGGTTGTGCAGGCACTGCCGGTTGGGCAGCGCGAAGGCCGAGGTCTCGTAATTGAGGTAGCCGGCGCCGGCCAGACGCGCTTCGAGGACTTCCTGCATGTCGGCGCACAGGTCGGCTTCCGGCAGTTGCGGCGGGAAGGCGGCAAAGCGGGTGTTGGGTTCGAGCGTCAGCTGGTAGCAGGACAGGTGCGGCGGCGCGAAGGCGAGCGCCGTGTCGACGTCGTTCAATGCTTGATCCAGGCTCTGGCCGGGCAGGCCGTACATCAGGTCGAGATTGAAGCGCTCGAAATGCTCGCCGGCCAGCTGCGCCGCCCGTTTGGCTTCGGCTGCGCCGTGGATGCGCCCCAGCGCCTTGAGATGGCCGTCGTCAAAACTCTGGATACCGAGCGACAGGCGGTTGATGCCGGCGGCGCGAAAGCCGGCGAAGTTGTCGGCTTCCACCGTACCGGGATTGGCTTCGAGGGTGATTTCGGCGTCCGGCGACAGCAGCGTCAGCGCCCGGAAGGCGGCCATCAGTTCGTCGATGGCCTGCGGCGACAGCAGGCTGGGCGTGCCGCCGCCGAAGAACACGGTCTGCACCGGCCGGCCCCATATCAGCGGCAGCGCCGCTTGCAGGTCGGCGATCAGCGCGTCGACGTACTGGCGCTCGGGAATCGTCTCGCCGGCTTCGTGCGAGTTGAAGTCGCAGTACGGGCACTTCTGCACGCACCACGGGATGTGCACGTACAGCGACAGCGGCGGCGACTTGCGGAATTCGAGTTCGTCGCCGGCCGCCCGAGCCGGCGCCGTGAAGATCGGAATGGTGCGGGCCACGATTACAGCGAGGGCAGGCGGGCGATCAGCTGCTGCATCGCCTGGCCGCGGTGCGACAGGCGGTTCTTGGTCGCCGCGTCGAGTTCGGCGGCGGTCTGGCAGCAGGCCGGGACGTAGAACAGCGGGTCGTAGCCGAAGCCTTCGGCGCCGCGCGGGGCGGTCAGGATCTCGCCGTGCCATTCGCCTTCGGCAATGATCGGTTGCGGATCGTCGGCCGAGCGCACCAGCACCAGCAGGCTGACGAAATGGGCGCGGCGGTCGCCGGGCGTGGCGCAGGCGGCGAGATCGGCGAGCAGTTTCTCGTTGTTGCGCGCATCCGATTTCGGTTCGCCGGCATAGCGCGCCGACAGCACGCCGGGGGCGCCGCCGAGCGCGCGCACGCACAGGCCGGAATCGTCGGCCAGCGCCGGCAGGCCGCTGTGCTGGGCGGCGTGGCGGGCCTTGGCCAGGGCGTTCTCGATGAAGGTGCCGAACGGCTCCTCGGCTTCGGGAATGCCGAGCTGGCCCTGCGGGATGATTTCGAAGCCGAGCGGGGCGAGGAGCGCATCGAGCTCCTTCATCTTCTTGGCGTTGTTCGAGGCGAGGACGAGTTGCTTCATGGCCGGGCTCAGGCGGCGAGGGCGCTTTGCTGGGCGGCGACCAGCTGGCGCACGCCCTGCTGGGCGAGGTCCATCAGCACGTTCATCTGCTCGCGGGTAAACGGCGCGCCTTCGGCCGTGCCCTGGACTTCGACGATGCCGCCGGCACCGGTCATGACGACGTTCATGTCGGTGTCGCAACCGGAATCTTCCGGGTAGTCGAGGTCGAGCACCGGGCTGCCTGCGAAAATGCCGACCGAGATCGCGGCGACGTGGTCGCGCACCGGGTTGACCGGGATCTTGCCGGCCTGCACCAGTTTCTCGCAGGCTTCGTGGAGAGCGACCCAGGCGCCGGTGATCGAGGCGCAGCGGGTGCCGCCGTCGGCCTGCAGGACGTCGCAGTCGAGCGTGATCTGGCGCTCGCCGAGCGCCTTCAGGTCGGTCACGGCGCGCAGCGAGCGGCCGATCAGGCGCTGGATTTCCTGCGTCCGGCCGGTCTGCTTGCCCTTGGCTGCCTCGCGCGCCGAGCGAGTGTGCGTCGAGCGCGGCAGCATGCCGTATTCGGCGGTGACCCAACCCTGGCCCTTGCCGCGCAGGAAGGGCGGCACGTTCTCTTCGACCGAGGCGGTGCACAGCACGCGCGTGTCGCCCATCTCGATCAGCACCGAACCCTCGGCGTGGCGGGTGAAATTGCGGGTGAGACGGACGGTGCGAAGCTGGTCCGGCTGGCGTTGGCTGGGGCGCATGGGGTGATCCTTATTTTTTCGGGTTGTACTTGTCGATGGCGGCGCGGATTTCCTCGATCGCCTTCTCGATCTCGTCTTCGGAGAGATCGCTCTTGTAGGCCGGATTGCGGCCGAATTCGTCGAGCCGGGTGGTGACTTCGTCCTGGGCCATGGTCTGCGTCGACACCGCGCTGCTGGCGTCCTCGACGTAGCTTTCCTCCCAGCGCACGGCAACCACCGAGACGTTGTCGCCGTGCGCGCCGCCGCGTGTCTCGGCCAGGGTCAGCAGCATCGGCACCGCCTGCAGCAGGTTGGCGCCCTTCAGGGCGCCGCTCATCTGGTCATTGGACAGCACGCCCCACAGGCCGTCGGTGCACAGCAGCAGGACGTCGCCGTGTTCCAGCGGCATCTTGCGCGAGAACTCGATTTCCGGCGCGCTCGGGCTGCCGAGGCAGCTGTAGATCTTGTTGCGGTCGGGGTGGATGGCGGCCTGCGCCTCGCTGATCATGCCTTCCTCGACCAGGAGGCGGATGCGCGAATGGTCCTTGGTCTGGGCGATGGCCCGGCCGTTGCGCATCAGGTACAGGCGCGAGTCGCCGGCATGCGCCCAGTAGGCGATGTTGTCCTGGACCACGCAGGCGACGCAGGTGGTGCGCGGCGTGTCCTTCAGACGGTGGCGGGCGGTGTAGTCGAGGATGGCGTGGTGGGCGTTGGTCATGCCCTTCTGCAGGAAGCGGAAGGGATCGGCCAGCTGCGGCCGGGCCTCGCGCTGGAACATGTCGGCCAGCGTCTGGATGGCGATCTGCGCCGCGATCTCGCCGTAGTGGTGGCCGCCCATGCCGTCGGCGACGACCATCAGCAGGGCGTCGCGCGAATAGCAGTAGGTGGTCCGGTCCTCGTTGTTGGCGCGGCCGCCCTGGCGACTTTCCTGATAGATGGTGAATCTCATTTGATGGGCTTTCTCAGTTTGTCGACGAAGCGGCCGAGCCAGTGCGAATTGTTCTTCGGCGTCGGCGGCGTCACCGTTTCGACCAGCGCCTTCTGCAGCGCGAAGACGCTTTGCGGCCGGTACAAATGGTTCAGGTTCAGGCACCAGTCGATGATCTCGAGCAGGCGGTCGGAGTACTGACCGTCCCAGCGCATCATCGCCGGCACCAGGGAATCCTTCTTCTGGCGTTCGTCGGCGGCCAGCGGCGCGACACCCGCGAGGCAGGCGTACATCGAGGCGCCGACGCTGTAGATGTCGCTCCACGGGCCGAGATTGGTGCGTGCGCCGTAATGCTCGGGCGAGGCGAAGCCCGGCGTGTACATCGGTTTGAGCATCGGCTGGTCGGTGGCCAGCGTCTGGCGGGCGGCGCCGAAGTCGATCAGCACCGGCGTGTTGTCGCCGCGCAGGTAGATGTTCGACGGCTTCAGGTCGAGGTGCAGCAGCTTGTGCGAATGCACTTCGCGCAGGCCGTTGAGCATGCGCGTGAAGACGCCGCGGATGAAGCGTTCGGAAATGTGACCCTGATGCTTCTGGATGAATTCCTGCAGCGTGCGCCCGTGCTCATATTCCATCACCATGTAGACAGTGTCGTTGGCGCGGAAGAAGTTGAGCACGCGGATCACGTTCGGGTGCGACAGCCGGGCCAGCGAGCGGCCTTCCTCGAAGAAACACTTCATGCCGTAGCGGAAGGCGCCCTGGTGCTCGCTGGTGATCACCGGCTTGATGTCGCCCTTGCCGCGCAGGGCCAGGCTGTTGGGCAGGTATTCCTTGATCGCGACCTGCTTGCCGTCGGTGTCGCTGGCGAGATAGACGATGGAAAACCCGCCGAGCGAGAGCTGGCGATCGATCGTGTAGTCCTCGAGCGGAAAGCCGTTGGGCAGCGGCTGATTGGCTTGTTGCGCCATCGTTCTCGCGGTTATGATGCAAAGCAAAGTCAGGCATTTTCGGGCGTGTCGTCCGGCCTGTAAAGAAGCTGGAGAGCCCGCCCATGATCTGTAGTATGACCGGTTATGCAGCACGAACGCGAGATATCGAACGCGGCTCGCTGCAACTCGAACTGAAAAGCGTCAATTCACGCTACCTCGACTTCCATTTCCGCATCGCCGAGGAATTGCGCTTCCTCGAACTGCCGCTGCGCGAACTGCTGGCCGCCCGTCTGTCGCGCGGCAAGGTCGAATGCCGCCTGTCCTTCAATGCCAGCGCCGCCCGCAGCGAGCAGCTGCAACTCAATGCCGAGCTGCTGGCCACGCTGAACAGCCTCAGTCGCCAGGTGCGCGCCGAAATGCCCGAAGCCGCGCCGCTGTCGGTCAACGAAGTGCTGCGCTGGCCGGGCATGTTCGGCGACCAGAGCATCGATTTCGCTGCCATCGGTAGCGAGGCCCTGGCGCTGGCCCGCGAGGCGCTCGACGAATTCACCGCCAGCCGCGGCCGCGAGGGCGACAAGCTGGCGGCGCTGATCGTCGACCGCGTCAAGGCCATGCGCACCATCGTCGCCCAGGTCGCCCCGCGCATTCCGGAAGCCCAGGCGCTGTTTACCGACAAGCTGCGCCAGCGCCTGCAGGACGCCCTGGGCAACGCCAGCGACGAGCGCATCCTGCAGGAAGTGGCGGTATTCGCCACGCGCATCGACGTCGCCGAGGAACTCGGCCGCCTGCTGACCCATCTCGACGAAGTCGAGCGGGTGCTGAAGCAGGGCGGCGCCTGCGGCAAGCGCCTCGATTTCCTGATGCAGGAACTCAACCGCGAAGCCAATACGCTGGGCTCGAAATCGGCCGTCACCGAAGTGTCGCAGGCCTCGATGGACCTCAAGCTGCTGATCGAGCAGATGCGCGAGCAGATCCAGAACCTGGAATGAGAACCGCCGGCAGCGCCGCTTGCCCAACCTATTGATCCGAAAGACTGCCATGGCCGGAAATCTCTACGTCGTCGCCGCGCCCTCGGGGGCCGGCAAGACCACCTTGGTGCGCCTGCTGCTCGAACGCGAGCCGGAGGTGCAGCTGTCCATCTCCTACACCACGCGCGATCCGCGGCCCGGTGAGGCGGACGGCCGCGAATACCATTTCGTCGATGCAGCGACCTTCCGCGCCATGATCGAGCGCCACGACTTCCTCGAGTGGGCCGAGGTGCACGGCAATTTCTACGGCACCTCGCAGCGCTGGATCGCCGAGCGCCTGGAGGCCGGCCGGGACGTGCTGCTGGAGATCGACTGGCAGGGCGCGCAGCAGGTGCGCGCGCAATTCCCGCAGGCGATCGGCGTTTTCATCCTGCCGCCGTCGATGGACGAACTGACCCGCCGCCTGACCGGGCGCGGCACCGACAGCAGCGAAGTGATCGCCCGTCGGCTGGCCGCGGCGCAGGCGGAGATGCGCCATGTCGGGGAATTTGACTATGTTATTATTAACGACCAACTGGAACAGGCGCTGGATGATCTGCGTGCCGTCGTGCGCGCTTCCCGCCTGAGTTTTGCGGCGCAGCGTGTC
>DASUZG010000348.1:0-4428 GCA_036376995.1 Azonexus sp.
CCAGTTCGTCGCCGGCTTCAATCGCGGCGATGCCCGTGCCCGGCCGGTGAGCGCCGAATTGCTGCGCCTGGCGTCGCCGCCTTCCGCCGCGGTGCTCGGCACCGGCCTCGGCTGGTTGCGTGATGTCGACCTGCGCGGCGAAGCGCCGAACGTCACTGCCCCGACGCTGCTGCTGCACGGCGCCGCCGACCCGTTGATGCCGCTCGCCGCCGGGCAAGCCTTGGCCGCGCTGATTCCCGGCGCTCGCCTGCAGGTGTTGGACGACTGCGCGCACGCTCCCTTCCTGTCGCGCCCGGCCGACTTCATCGCTGCCGCCGCCCCGTTCGTGCATGACTGACGCCCTGCACACCAAGGCCGGCGCCAGACCGCCCAAGACGCGCATCCGCCAGGCGTTCGAGCGCGCTGCGCCAACCTACGACGGCGCCGCCGGCATCCAGCGCGACATCTGCCATGCGCTGCTCGCGACGCTCACGGAGGCGCCGCCGCCGGCCACCCTGCTCGATGCCGGCGCCGGCACCGGCTACGCGCTGCCGCTGCTGGCCGAGCGTTTTCCCGCTGCCGAACGTCTCGCCGTCGACCTCTCGCCGGCGATGCTGGCGCGCATCGCCACGCCCTGCCGGCGCCTGGTCGGCGACCTCGAACACCTGCCGCTGGCCGACGCCAGCCTCGATCTCTACTGGTCGAGCCTGGCCGTGCAGTGGTGCGAATTGCCGCGAGTGCTGGCCGAAGCCCGGCGCGTGCTGCGCCCGGCCGGCCGCCTGGCCATCGCCAGCCTCGGCCCGGAAACTTTTACCGAGCTGCGCGCGGCGTTTGCCGGCATTGACGACTACCGGCACACGCTGGCCTTCCACACGCCGGAGGAGATCGCCGGCATGGCCCGCGCCGCCGGGCTCGATGAAGTCGTCGTCGGCCGCCGCCGGCACCTCGCCCACTACCCCGATTTCCGCAGCCTGCTCAAGGCGGTCAAGGCCATCGGCGCCAACCAGCTGGGCGACGGCCGCCGGCGCCACCTGATGGGCCGCGCCGCCTTCGCCGCCGCCGAGGCCGCGGCCGACCGCGGGCGCACGGCCGCCGGCCTGCCCCTGACCTACGATGTCCTGATCCTCGAAGCGCGCACATGAACCACGCCTATTTCCTGACCGGCACCGACACCGAGATCGGCAAGACTTTCGTCACCTGCGCCCTGCTCCACCGCGCCCGCCAGCTCGGCCTGTCGGCCGTCGGCCTGAAACCGGTCGCCGCCGGCACCGACGCCGCCGGGCGCAACGACGACGTCGAGGCCATCCGCGCCGCCAGCAGCCTTCAGCTGGCACCGGAAATCGTCAATCCCTACTGCTTTGCCGCCGCCATCGCGCCGCACCTGGCCGCCGCCGAGGAAGGCCGGACGATCGGCTTCGCCCCCATCGTCAAGGCCTGCCACCAGGCGCAGGAGGCTGCGGAATTCGTCATCATCGAGGGCGTCGGCGGTTTTCGCGTGCCGCTCGGGCCGACCGGCGACAGCGCCGACCTCGCCCTGGCCCTCGGTTTACCGGTGATTTGCGTGGTCGGCATGCGCCTCGGCTGCATCAACCACGCGCTGCTGACGGTCGAGGCCATCGCCGCCCGCGGCTTGACGCTGGCCGGCTGGGTGGCCAACACCATCGACCCGGACATGGCGCGTTTCGCCGCCAACCTGCAGACGCTGCAGGACCTGCTGCCGGCGCCGCTGCTCGGCGTCGTGCCGCACGCCCCGGCCGGCGGCGTGGCGGGTGCGGCGGCGAGCCTGACCCTACCCGGCGCTACGGGCAGCCGCTAACACCACCGCCACTTCGCGCAGGCGCGCCTGCACGGCGGCGATCGCCTCCGCCAGTCCGGCCATCTCGCCGGCCTTGGCCTGCCGCTCGACGGCATAGGCCGCCGCTGCCCCGCTCTCGTCGGAAAAGGTCGCCAGCAACCCCTTGACCGTGTGCGCCTCGCGCTGCACCGCGGCCGGCTGGCCGGTAGCCAGCGCCGCATCCAGGCTGGCGCAGTTGGCCTCGAGATCCTGCAGGTACATGTCGAGCATCATGGCGAAAATCTCCTCGTCGCCACCCAGGCGCTCGAGAATGTTTCCGCGGTTCAGCACGAAGGCGTCGGCCATCCTGGTCTCCAATCGGCGCAATTCATTCAGATCATCGGCACTTCTTCGTCCTGGAAGCGCTGGCGCACGTCCAGCACCTCGTCCCAGCCGGCCAGGAAGGCTTCGACGCAGAGCGGGTCGAAATGCGCTCCGCGCCCGTCTTCGAGGAAGCGGACCGCATCCTCCAGCGGCCAGGCCTTCTTGTACGGGCGTTCGGACGTCAGCGCATCGAAGACGTCGGCTACCGCGACGATCCGCCCGAACAGCGGGATCGCGTGCCCCCTCAGGCCGCGCGGATAGCCGCTGCCGTCGAATTTCTCGTGATGCGACAGCGCCACCTCGGCGCCGGCCCGCATGATTTCCGAGTGGCTGTCCTTGAGCAGTTCGTGGCCGAGGCGGGCGTGGCCCTTCATGACTTCGAATTCCTCGGGCGTCAGCCGGCCCGGCTTGAGCAGGATGTAGTCGGGAATGCCGATCTTGCCGACGTCGTGCATCGGCGCCGCCTCGAGGATCAGCTTCTGGGCGGCGGCATCGAGATCGAGGCCGCGGGCGATGATCTGCGAGTAATGCGCCATGCGCTGGATGTGGGAGCCGGTTTCAGGGTCGCGGAATTCGGCCGCGCGCGAGATGCGGAAGATCAGTTCGCGTTCGCGGTCGCGGATCTCGCAGGTGCGGGCCTCGACCAGTTCGGACAGGTGCTGGGCACGGTCGGCCAGGAATTTCTGTCCCTGGCGCAGGGACAGCATGTTGCGGGCGCGGGCCGAGAATTCGACGCGGTCGATCGGCTTGGTCAGGAAATCGTTGGCGCCGCCGAGCAGCGCCTCGTAGCGCACGTCCTTCTGGTCGTTGGCGGTGATCATCAGGATCGGGATCTCGGTACGCCCGTGCAGCGCCCGGAAGGCGCCGATGAAGCGCAGGCCGTCCATGTCCGGCATCATGTAATCGACGATGACCAGGTCCGGCACGTGGTCGCGGCACCAGTCGAGCGCCGCCAGCGGATTCTCGAACAGCACCGGCTGGCACTCCCCGAGTTTTTGCACCAGGGCCTTGATCAACGTCAGGTTGATATCGCTGTCGTCGATGATCAGCACGGTGTTCATGGGCTCTCGCTAGGCTGGTAGGTGCGCAGCCAAGTATATAATGCTCCGCCATGAAACTACTGTTCGACCTGTTCCCGGTCATCCTCTTCTTCATCGCCTTCAAGTATTCCGAGAAGCAACCGGAACTCGCCGCCGAATGGGTCGGCGCGCTGCTCGGTTCGGCGACCGTCAATCCGCAGCAGGCCCCGATCCTGCTGGCCACCGTGGTGGTCATCGTCGCCACCATCGCCCAGATCGCCTGGGTGCATTTCCGCCACGGCAAGGTGGACAAGATGCTGTGGATCAGCCTGGCGCTGGTCGTCGTCTTCGGCGGCATGACGCTGGTCTTCCAGAACGAAGCCTTCATCAAGTGGAAGCCGACCATCCTGTACTGGGTGTTTGCCGGCAGCATGGCCTTCGCCGCGCTGGTCATGAAGAAGAACGCCATCCGCAGCATGCTCGGCGAGCAGATGACGCTGCCCGAGGCCGTCTGGAGTCGCCTGAACCTGGCCTGGATCGGCTTTTTCCTGGCCATGGGCGTGCTCAACCTGCTGGTCGCCTTCAATTTTTCGACCGACACCTGGGTCAATTTCAAACTCTTCGGCGGCATGGGCCTGATGCTGCTCTTCGTCCTCGCACAGGGGATGCTGCTGTCGAAATATCTCGAGGAAGACAAATAATGCTTTACGCCATCATCGGTGAGGACCGTCCGGGTTCTCTGGAAGCCCGCCTGGCCGCCCGCCCCGCCCATCTCGAACGCCTGCAGGCGCTGGTCGCCGAAGGCCGCCTGGTGCTGGCCGGCCCGTGCCCGGCGATCGACTCGCCCGACCCCGGCCCGGCCGGCTTCTCCGGCAGCATCATCATCGCCGAATTCGCCTCGCTGGAAGCCGCCCGCAGCTGGGCCGACGCCGACCCCTACATCGCCGCCGGCGTCTATGCCGGCGTCACCGTCAAGCCGTTCAAGAAGGCCCTGCCGGCCTGATGGCGGACAGCACCGTCGACCTGCTGCGCCAGCGCCTGGCGGCGCTGGCCCCGACCGCGCTGGAGATCGCGGACGAGTCGCACCGCCACGTCGGCCATGCCGGCGCCCGCGAAGGCGGCCACTTCCGCGTCGACATCGTCGCCGTCATTTTTTCCGGCCGGGGCACCCTCGCCCGCCATCGTCTCGTCTATGATGCGGCAGGTGACCTGATGCGCGGCCGGATCCATGCCTTGAGCATCAATGCCCGCAGCCCCGACGAAGTATAATTT
>DASUZG010000349.1:0-12724 GCA_036376995.1 Azonexus sp.
TTCGAGACCGCCACCGGCCCCTTCGTGCTGACCCTGGTCGGCGCCACCATCGTCGGCAGCATGGCCACCGTCTGGCACGGCGTGGTCAATCCGCCGCGCCCGGGCGTCGTGCGCGAATGGCGCTACGACGAGCAGAACATCGTGTTGAAGAAGGGCGACGAAATGGGCCGCTTCCTGTTGGGCTCGACCGTCGTGATGCTGTTCCCCAAGGACACCCTGACTTTCAACCCGGCCTGGCAACCGGCCGGCGCCGTGCGCATGGGCGAGGCGATGGGCCAGCGGCCCGGCCAGCCCGTCTAAGCCGCTCGGCTTGTCGCGACTAGCCTGAACGGATGGCCGACCCTCATCTTTCGGGCCAGGAACCAGCCGCCAACGGCGGTTTTTCGCACTAGGCTGCAGCCTTTCTGGCGGTTCTCACCGCCGCTTGCGCCATCATGCGGGGTTTGCCTGCCGCGGCCTCGCCGCCTGTTCCTCGTCGCACCATGCGTGTCCTGCTTCTTTATTCCAATCAAAGCCGCGAACTGGTGCCGGCCCCGCCGGTCGGCCTGAGCTACGTCGCGAGCGCCGCCGAGGCGGCCGGGCATGAAGTCCGCCTGCTCGACCTCGCTTTTTCCACCGACCTCCTCGCCGAACTGGCCCAGGCCATCACCGCCTTCGCGCCGGAAGTGGTCGGCTTGTCGGTGCGCAACATCGACAACGTGATCCAGCAGCGTTTCGATTCGCCGCTGCTCGCCCTGCAGCAACAGGTCGCCGTCATTCGCGACACGGCGCGCACGGCCGACGGCCGGCCGGTGCCGCTGGTGCTCGGCGGCCCGGCCATCTCGATCCTGGCCGAGCGGACGCTCGACGTGTTCGGCGCCGACTACGCGGTGGTCGGCGAAGGCGAAGCGGCCTTTCCGGCGCTGCTCGGCCACATTGCCGCCGGCACGCTGCCGCAGCGCATTCCGGGCGTCTGCTACCGGCGCGACGGGGTGGCGGTGCGCAACCCGTCGGAGCTGATCGCAGGTTTCGCCGATTCCGGCATGCAACGCTGGATCGACTGGCGGCGCTATGAGCACGAGGGCGGCACCTGGCCGATCCAGACCAAGCGCGGCTGCCCGATGAGCTGCGTGTATTGCGCCTACCCGCTGGTCGAAGGCCGGCGGTTCCGCCAGCGCGAGCCGGGCGAAGTGGTCGACGAAATCGCCCGCGTGCTGCGCGATGTCGGTCCGCGCACTTTCGAGTTCGTCGATTCGACCTTCAACCTGCCGGCCCGGCACGCCATCGCCATCTGCGAGGAAATCCTGCGCCGCGGCGTGAAGGCCAAGTTTACGGCGATGGGCATCAATCCGCTCGACGTGCCGGCCGAACTCTTCCCGCTGATGAAGCGGGCCGGTTTCAACTCGATGATGATCACCCCCGAAGCGGCCTGCGATGCGATGCTCGACAACCTCGGCAAGGGCTTCAGCATGCAGCATGTGAACCGCTGCCTCGATCTGGCGCGGACCTCGGGCCTCAAGAGCATGTGGTTCTTCATGCTCGGTGGCCCCGGCGAAACCATGGCGACCTGCGAGGAAAGCATCCGCTTTGCCCAGACCCGGCTGACTGGCTGGCAATTCACATCGGTATTCTTCACCGGCATCCGCATCCTGCCCGGCACGGTGCTCGCCCGGCAAGCCATCGAGCGCGGCTATCTAGCGCCCGACACCGATTTCGCCAATGGCGTCTTCTACCTGTCGCCGGAGATCGACGAAGCAGCGGTGCTGGCCCGCGTCCATGAAGCCGTGACGCGCAACCCGTCGATCGTCCAGGCTGCCGAAGGCGGCACCTCGGCGACCCAGCATGCGCTTTACCGGACCTTGCGGCTGTTCGGCGTCGCCCCGCCCTACTGGCGCTTCCTGCCGACCATGCTGAGTTTCCCGCCGCTGCACTACCTGCGCAGCCGCTACCCCTCGGTGGTGGCCGGCAAGCCGCTGCCGACGCTCTGCGAAGCCTAAGGTTCGCCGCCGAGGCGTTCAGGACTGGCGCTTTGCCAGCCAGGCCTGCAATTCGTCCCGGGCGATGAAGGTTTCGCGCCGATTCAGGTTGCCCGGCAGCATCCGCCCTTCCCACTGCTCGGTGGCCCAGCGCTTGACGCTGGCGTGCAGGCGGCCGCTTTCGATGGCCTCAGCGAGCTGCACTTCCGCCTCGTGCGGATCGCTGCCCGGCGTCGCCAGCAGTTGCGCGGCTTCGCTCAAGGTCAATGTGGTGTCATCCATGCTCAGCCCCCTTTGTGCTCAGTCCCTTGCGTGCCGGACGGCCAAGGCCGTCCCCGACAAATCATCGCCGTTCACCGGCTGAACCATCATTCCCGCTCGACGTCCAAACAGGTTAGACGCGAAGAACCGGAGGCAAGATGGGGATTCCGATAATCGAACGACGGCAACATCAACGGCAACAATTGCAACAGCAACCCCAACAGTGCCTGACTGTTCCGGCGCCCGCAACTGGTGCCACACCGGCGCGTCCGGAATCGCCCCGGAAGGTCTGGCAGGAAAAGGCCGAAGCGCAGGCGAGGAAGCAGTCCGGCAAGCTTTAGGAAAAGCCGGCACGCCGGAAGTTCCAACGATAGCCGCGCTTTGCGGCAAGGCGATCACCAGGAGCTAGCCATGACCAACGTATCTCCCATTCCCAGCGGCATGACCGCCGTGACCCCGCATCTCGTCTGCGAAGGTGCGGCGGCAGCCATCGATTTCTACATCCGGGCCTTCGGCGCCGTCGAGGGTGCCCGCCTGCCCGGTCCGGACGGCCGCCTGATGCATGCCCTGCTGCACATCGGCGGTGCGCCGCTGATGCTGGTCGATGCCTGTCCGGAATACGGCATGCTCGACCCGAAGCGGCTCAACGGCTCGCCGGTGACGATCCACCTCTATGTCGCCGACGTCGATGCGACGATGGCCCGCGCCGTCGCCGCCGGCGCCCGGGTCACCATGCCGGTGGCCGACATGTTCTGGGGCGACCGCTACGGCACGCTGGAAGACCCGTTCGGCCACCGCTGGTCGGTCGCCACCCATCGCCGCGATCTCAGCCCCGAGGAAATCACCGCGGCCATGCAGCGGGCCTGCAGCGGCAGCTGAAGCACGACCGTCGGGGCCGTGCGGCGGCTCCGGCCGCGGACTGGACATGCCATCGGGAAGTCCCCGATACTGGCGCCTCCCCCACACGGAGAGTCCCATGACCGCATCGCCCCTCGCCCTTGCCGGCCGGCACGCGCTGGCCCGCCTGCTGCTCGCCGCCGCACTGTTGTTTTCCGGTTTCGCCGCCGCCGAAGCGCCGCAGCAAAAAACCCAGGTCCCCGGCTACTACCGCCTGATGCTCGGCAGTTTCGAAGTCACCGCCTTGTACGACGGGGCCATCGACCTCGACGAGAAATGGCTGAAGAACATCCGCAGCCGCGACCTGCAGCGCCTGCTGGCCCGCCAGTTTCTGCAGGGGCCGAAAGTGCAGACGGCGGTCAATGCCTACCTGATCAACACCGGCAGCCGCCTGGTCCTGGTCGATGCCGGCGCCGCCAAGCTGTTCGGGCCGGGCCTCGGCCACATCGTCGACAACCTGAAGGCCGCCGGCTATCGGCCGGAGCAGGTGGACACGGTGCTGATCACCCACCTGCACGGCGACCATGTCAACGGCCTGGTCACCGCCGACGGCCAGCGCGTGTTCGCCAATGCCGAGATCTGGTCGGCCCAGGCCGACAACGATTTCTGGTTGAGCGAAGCAGTCGCCGCCAAGGCCCCAGCCGAAATGCAGGGTTTCTTCAAGATGTCGCGCGATGCCGCCGCCCCCTACCTGGCGACCGGCCAGTGGAAGACTTTCACCAGCGACCGCGAACTGCTGCCCGGCATCGCCAGCGTCGACACCCACGGCCACACCCCCGGCCACGCCAGCTACCTGATCGCCAGCGGCGGCCAGCGCCTGCTGGTGCTGGGCGACCTGGTGCACAACCATGCCGTGCAGTTCGCCCGCCCCGAGGTCGCCTTCGAGTTCGACAACGATCCGCAGCAGGCAGTGGCCACGCGCAAGCACATCTTCGCCCGGGCGACCCGGGAGAAGCTGATGGTCGCCGGCATGCACCTGCCCTTCCCCGGCATCGGCCACGTGCGCAAGGACAAGCAGGGCTATGCCTGGGTGCCGGCCGAGTTCGCCCCGCTCAAGGGGCAGTAATCACTGGAAGGCGCCCGGCGACAGCACGGCGCCGGCGCGCCGCGGCCGGCTGCCGACCGGGTAGGCGAACTCCGCCGCCGGCAGCAGTTCGACGCCGCGTACGCTACCCGGCGGCCGCACGCTACCGCGCAGCGGCGACTGGCTGGTCAGGCGCAGCGGCGTGTCGCCGATTTCGATCAGATCGCTCCGCCCGACCCGGCGGTTGCCCTCGACCCGCCCCTGTGGCGGTGCGAAGAAATTGCCGTCGCCGACCAGCAGGTTGTTGATCTGCCAGATCTCGACGCCGGCCGGGAACTTCTCCGGCCACAGACGCAGGAAATCACCGGCGAAATGGTCGTTCACCAGCGTGTTGTGCGACAGGTACAGTGCATTGTCCGGCCAGCGCTGCCCCTCGGCGCCGTAGGCGATGAGGGCCGGGTTGTCGGTGGCGGCGCTCTGGCCGATGGCGTTGCCCAGCACATAAACGAGGCCGCCGTTGGGAAACTCCAGTTCGTAGGAGGCCTTGCCGTCCCGGCCATCGACCAGCATGTTGGCCAGCACGTGGCTCTCGCGCGCCCGCGACTTGACCAGATGGCCGAGGTGGCCGCCGGAGAAACGACTGCCGCGCAGCACGAACTTGCCGATGGCGCCGACATAGAGCAGGTGATGCAGGTCGCCCGACGGCGGCGGCGCGGCGGCAAACTCGCTGTCGACGACTTCCAGCGTCTGCTCGGGGAAATTGGCGGTGAGAATGCCCATCTCGTTGTCCACGAAGCGGCAGCCATGCACCGTTAGCCGCCCCTTCTCGAAGCGGATCCCGGCGCCGTTGAAGTTCGGGACGCGGGCGCCGCGGAACTCGATGTTCTCGATCCGCACGTCGCCGCCGCGCACCACCCAGATGCCCTTGCCCTCGGCGTGCTGGCCGCCGCCGACCATCACCGGCCGCTCGCCGCTGCCGCGGATGACCAGCCGGTCCTGCGTCCATACCGCCGGCTGGCCGCGGTAGGTGCCGGGGCGGATTTCGATCACCTCGCCGTCGCGGGCCAGACGTGCCGCCTCGCCGATGGTGGCGATGCGTTCGCCGGGCCCGACCACCATGGTCGCCGCTGCGGCCGGCGCGGCCCTGGCCGCCTCCGGCGCCGGCACCGCGCTCAGGCGGCCGTCGGGACCCCGGCGGATTTCGCCGCGGTAATCGGGCGACGGCGGCAGCCCTTCGCTGAATTGGGCCAGGGCCGGGGCGCCGGCCAGGACGGCCAGGACGAGACAGCAGATGCGCAGCGAAAAGGTGGGGGCCATGACAGTCGCTCGCCGGGAATCGGGTGCTCCATCAGACGGCAGGCGCGATCCACTTGTCAAGACGGGCGGCCGTGGCACAATCGCCCTCCCGCCACACCCCGCCCGAGCGCCATGCACATCTGGGTCGATGCCGACGCCTGCCCCGGCGTGATCAAGGAAATCCTCTACCGCGCCGCCGAGCGCAAGCACATCGCGACCACGCTGGTCGCCAACCAGATGCTGCGCACGCCGCCCTCGCGCTTCATCCGCGCCATCCAGGTGCCGCGCGGCTTCGATGTCGCCGATGCGCACATCGTCGGCCAGGTGGCGGCCGGCGATCTCGTCGTCACCGCCGACATCCCTCTCGCCGCGCTGGTCATCGAGCGCGGCGCCCACGCCCTCAATCCGCGCGGCGAGCTGTACACCGCCGCCACCATCCGCGAACGCCTGGCGATGCGCAATTTCATGGAGGAACTGCGCAGCGCCGGCGTCGATACCGGCGGCCCGGCGGCCTTCGGCCAGGCCGAGCGGCAGGCCTTCGCCAACCAGCTCGACCGCTTTCTCGCCCACCTGCCCGCCCCCACCGAGGACCCGTCATGACCCGCCTGACCGCCCTGTTGCTCGCCGCCCTCGCCCTGCCGGCGGCGGCCGAGGAAATCGATTGCGTGACCACGACCTGGAAGCTGGTCGGCGCCAATCACCGGATCTGCGTCTATGCCTACGACGACCCGAAGGTCGCCGGCGTCACCTGCCACGTCAGCCAGGCACGCACCGGCGGCGTCAAGGGCAGCTTCGGCCTGGCCGAGGACCCGTCGCAATTCTCGCTGGCCTGCCGCCAGGTCGGCCCGATCGCGCTGCCGGCCAACCTGCCGGACGACGAGGTGATCTTCAGCGAGGACACCTCGCTGCTATTCAAGGAAACCAAGATCCACCGCATCGTCGACCGCAAGCGCCAGGTGCTGGTCTACCTGGCGATCAGCCGCCGCGTCATCGAAGGCGCGCCGGCCAACGCCATCTCGACGGTGCCGGTCCAGCCGTGGGGTGGCAAATAGTCGGGCGCAGCCCATGGCGCTCCCCAGTCAACCGGAGATCGACCCGGTCTGCCTGAGCCGCCTGTAGGCTGCCGATGCCAGGCCGCAACTGGCTTACCGGCAGATCACCTACCGCTTCTGCTCGGCGCACTGCCGCGACCGGTTCGCCGAGCAGCCGAAATTCTTCATTGCCCCGCGGCGCCGTAAGTCCTGCGCGGACTTCCCGGCATCATCCGGGAGACGCTTTCCGGAACGCATCTGGATCTGCGCTACGACTAGGGCTGCGGCGCCTCGGCCCCCAGCATCAACACGGGCTCCGGAAAGCGCAGGCTGCCGTCGCGCAGGCGCTGCGCCAGCGCCTCGGCACTCACCGGCTTGCCGTGCAGGTAGCCCTGCAGCACCTGGCAGCCGATCTCGGCGAGGAAAGCCTGCTGCTCCGGCGTCTCGACGCCTTCGGCCAGCACTTCCATCTGCAGGTTGCGGCCCAACGCCACCACCGTGCGCGAGATGGCGGTATCGCTCTCGTCGTGCGGCAGGTCGCGGACGAAGGCGCGGTCGATCTTCAGCCGGTCGAGCGGGAAAGTCTTCAGATAGGCGAGCGAGGAATAGCCGGTACCGAAATCGTCGATGGCCGTGCGCACGCCCATCGCGCGCAGGCCGCGCAGCACGTCGACCGCGCCGGCCGGATTGGCGATCAGCGCCCCCTCGGTGATTTCCAGTTCGAGCAGGTGCGCCGGTAGCGCCGCCTGGTCGAGCGCCTCGCGGATCATCACCAGCAGGTCGTCCTGGCGAAACTGGCGGCCGGACAGGTTGACGGCCATGGTCATCTCGCAGCCGAATTCGTCGAGCCAGACGCGCATCTGGCGACAGGCCTCGCGCAGCACCCATTCGCCGATCGGGACGATCAACCCGGTTTCCTCGGCAATCGGGATGAACTGCACCGGCGAGACATTGCCCAGCTGCGGGCTGTGCCAGCGCAGCAGCGCCTCGACGCCGAGCAGGCAGTTGCTGCGCGCATCGACCTGCGGCTGGTAGTGCAGGCTGAACTCGCCGTTGGCCAGCGCCTGGCGGAGCATGCCTTCAAGCGCCAGCAGGCGGGCGCCTTCGACGTTCATCTCGGCCGAATAGAAGCGATAGGTGGCGCGGCCTTCGTCCTTTGCCCGGTACATGGCTGATTCGGCATTGCGTTCGAGCGCTGCGGTTTCGGTCCCGTCATCGGGGAAGATGGCGACCCCGATGCTGATCGAGACATGCAGCTGATGCCCATCGACCGTCATCGCCGGCTGGAAGGCGGCCAGCAGCTTTTCACAGACGGCGCCGACGCCCTGCGCCGACGGGATGTCATCGATCAGCACCGAGAAGTGATCGCCGCCCGGCCGTGCCACCGCGTCGTGGCGCCGCACCGCCTGGCTGATGCGCTCGGCGCTGCGCACCAGCACTTCGTCACCGACAGCGTGGTTGAGCGAATCATTGATCAGCTTGAAGCGGTCAAGACCGATCTTGAGCACCGCAAAGCGCTGCTCAGTCCCGCGCGCTTGCGCTGCTGCCCGGTCGATGGACGTGAGCCAGGCATCGCGCGACAGCAAGCCGGTCAACGCGTCAAAGGTGCGCAGACGTTCGAGCAACTCTTCAACCTTCTTGTGCTGGCTGAGATCGACGCTCATCGCGATGTAGTTGCTAACTGCACCTGTCGCCTCGTTGTTTACGGCGACAATGGACAGCAAGGCCGGATAGATGTCGCCGCTACGCCGGCGGTTCCAGACTTCGCCCTCCCAGCAGCCATCACGGGCGATGCGCTCCCACATCGCCGCGTAGAAGGCGGCGTCATGGCGGCCGGATTTGAGCAGGCGGGCATGCTGACCGACCACCTCGGCACGGGAGAAACCGCTGATCCGGCTGAAGGCCGGATTGACCTCAAGTATGCGCAAGGCGGCATCGGTAACCACGATGCCCTCGACGCTGCTGGCGAAAACCTTGTCGGCCAGGTGCAGGTCTGCATCGGTCGCCTTCTTGGCCCGCAGGATCTGCCAGATCAGCATACCGGTCAGCAGGAACGCGATGATGGCCGAAAAAGCGTTGATGACAAGCGACTTGCGCGCCTCAATTTCGAGTTCGGCGGCCTGGTCGATGATCGTTTCGACCAGCGCATCCTCGACCCCCTTCATGGCATCGATGCGCTCCGAAGCCAGGACGAACCAGCGTTCGGCACTGGGCAGCGCCCCCTGCGGCTGGGCGGCGCTGTGGCCGATGGCAACGAGGCGCCGCCGGATTTTCTCGATTTCGTCGATAAACGCGCCGGCTTCAATGCGTCGCTGTTCCGTGCCCAAACCGGCCTGCGCCAGCAGCCTGAACTGGTCGAGGTAGGCGGCTTCGACAGCGCGCAATCGGTGATAGGCGGCCATGCGGGAAAAGTGGCCGAAATCGCCGGACGACAGCAGCGCCGTGACCAGCGAGCGCTCCTGGCCGGCTGCTTCCTTGGCACGAAGAAAGGAAATCAGCGCCAGCTGCGGCGCCGCCATGCGCCCACTCGAATCGATGCGCCGCAGCAACAGCGCGAAAAAGTTATCGATCCACACGGTGTAGCGGTCGACCGCCGCATCGCGCGAGATGCGCCGTTCCGCGACCTGTGCCCGCAACTCGCGCAGGCCCTCGAAAGACGCTTCCCTCGCCGGGTCGCTGGCAAAACCTTCGAGTACGTTGTGCACCCGCACCAGCGCGGTATCGGTTTCGTCCAGTTGCTGTCCAAGGGCCTGCGCAAACCGTCCTCCAGTGGACGCCAGGAAGCCGCTCGACAGGCCGCGTTCGCGCTGCAGCTGGTGCATGGCGTCGCTGATGTCTGCCGTCGCCCCGATCCAATGGCGCACTGCGGTCGCGTACTCCAGTTCACCGCGGCTATCGGCCAGGTTGCGCCCGGCGAACACGATCAGGGCCAGGAAGAAGGCTGCCAACAACCATAGCGCGTGCTGTCGCACCTGCTCCTGCGCTGCTTCGCGCGACGATGCGACCGCGCCGGCTGTCATCGCGACCGGCATGGCCCAAAGGCCGGAAGAGGAGAAAATCCGCTGCACATCATGGTCCGCTACTGTACTTAGAGGCTGCCGCCAAGGATTTGATATCCGGCAATTCGCACAACGGAACGTCATGCCAGAATGAGGCCGGCATCTTCCCCACCAAAGCCATGACCATCCGCTGGACCACCGCCCTCGAAACCGGACACCGACAGATCGATCTGCAGCACCAGGAACTGGTCGAGCTGCTCGACGAACTCGCCACCGCCCACCGCGCCGGCCGCGACGACGATGCCCTGCACGACATCCTGCCGCGCCTCGCCAGCTACGTGCTGTTCCATTTCGGCACCGAGGAGATGCTGATGGCCGGGCTGCCGGCCAGCAATGCGCATGCCGTCGCCCACCGCCAGGCGCACCGCGAATTCACCGCCCGCGTCGAGACTCTGCGGGCGCAGACGGCGGCTGGCGAGCACCCGTCACTCGGCCCGCTGGTCGACTACCTGCAGGCCTGGCTGCTCGAGCACATCATGAACACCGACCGCGAACTGGTCGTCCTGATCGCCGGCCATCCGGCCGGCCGGCCGCCGATCTGATGCGGCCCCGCCGGCCGGTAACCGGCGGGCCAGGCTGCCTCAGCCGACCTTGAAGCGGGAGACTTCGCGCTGCAAGGCGTCGGCGAATTTCTGCAGCTGCTCCGCGGTGGCGTGATTTTCACCGACGGCCGCCGAATTCTCTTCCGCCATCTGGGCGATCGTCTCGACGTTGCGGGCAATATCGGAACTGGCGGCAGCCTGCTCGCGCAGTGCATCGGAAATTTCCCGCACGGCCGCCACCACCCGCGCGGCCCCATCGCGCACCTCGGCCATCGTCCGGCCGGCGGAGCTGGTCAGTTCGACGCCGCGATCAACCTTGCCGACCCCAGCCTTCATCGTATCGACGGCGGCGCGGGTGTCCTGCTGGATGCCGCTGATCATCTCGGAAATCTGCTGCGTCGACTTGGTCGTCCGCTCGGCGAGCTTCCGGACCTCGTCGGCGACCACCGCGAAGCCGCGCCCCTGTTCGCCGGCCCGCGCCGCCTCGATGGCGGCGTTGAGGGCCAGCAGGTTGGTCTGGTCGGCGATGTCCTTGATCACTTCGACAATGGACGATATCTCGTCCGAACGCTTGCCCAGGCCCTCGACGGCAGTCGCCGACATCGACACCGCGGCGGCGATTTCGCCCATTTCGGCGACCACCGTCTGCACCAGGTCGCCTCCTTGCCGGGACAGTTCCCCGGAACGCTCGGAAATCTCGTTGGCATCGTGGGCATTGGAACTGATGTGGTCGATCCCGACCGTGGTCTGCTCGACCGCCGCCGCCATGCTCGACGCCGCGGCGCTCTGATTCTGGCTGGAACGCGCGATCTGGCCGGACGAGGTGGCCGTGCGCTCGGCGGCGCTGGCCACCGAATCGGCATTGCTGCGGACGTTGCGCACGGTCTGGTTCACCGCCTCCGCCATCTTGTTGAAGCTGGCCGCGACCTGCTCCAGCTCATCGCGGCAGGCCAGCCCGATGCGGGTCGTCAGGTCGCCCTCGGCGATTGTGTCGGCCCCGGCGGCCAGGCGATGGATATTGTCGGTCACTGCGAGATACATCCCGGCCACCATGTAGACGGCGAAGACGAGGACGACGCCGACCAGCAGGAAGGTCATCGCCATCTGCCGGCGGAAGCGCTCGATGCGTTGGTCGATCAGCTGTTCCAGCGTCGGCAGCAACGTGTCGAAGACCTGGGCGTAGCCACCATTGATGGTGGCCGTCGCTTCCTTCAGGAAATCCGCGGCCGTTACCGAAAACATCTGCGTCAGGATGTCGTCGCGCACCACGCCGGCCAGATGCGTCAGCGCCGACAGGAACTGGCCGGAGGTCGCGTCGAGCGTGGCCGCGACAGCGGGGTTCTCGCGCTTGGTCTTGGCCAGGTTGCGTTCGTATTGTTCGCGCAGGTCGCTGATGCTGGCCAGGGCGATATTGAGGCCGTTGGCCTGGGCCGGCTCGAGCACGCCGGCCGCCAGCACGCCGGTGCCGTTGGCGCGCATCCGGCCCAGGGTTTCGAGCAGCGTCGGCAGCCTGACCAGCGCGGTATCCATCAGGTAGAAGGAGCCGACTTCCGGATCCTGGGTCAGCTGGTAGTAATCGGAAATATCGGCCGTGAAGGTCAGCATCTTGTTGATCAGCAGCCGGTGGGCAGCGATATTGGCTGCCAGCTGCATGCCGAGACCTTCGCCGGCCAGGCGCGACCAGTCGGCACGGATCGCCTTCCAGTCGTTGCCGTTGCGCAAGACCTCGGCGAGGGAACTTTCGACCTTCGCCAGCTCGGCTTCGACATCCTTGGCCTTCTGCCCGACTTCCGGCTTCTGCTCGGCCTTGCCGCCCAGCACGGCAGCCGACAGGCCGCGATGCTGCTGGGTGAACTGGATGGCCTTGATCAGCGGCTTGACGGCCTTGAGGCCTTCGAGCTCGTTGCGCGCATGGTCGATGGAGGCATCGAGGCGCAGGTAGAGCAGCGAGACCAGAACGCTCACCGCAACCAGCAAGGCCAGGACGACCACCGCGAATTTCCCGGTAAACCGCAGACGATTCATGATCGCCACGGCAGGTGCCATGATGACGTTGCTCATTAAAACCTCCTCATTATCCATTTCGGGCCGAACCGCCCGCCCCGCGCGGCCGCACACTGTGACACAACGCGAACGATAACGTTTTTTGATTCTGCCAGCAGGAGCAATTTTTTCATTTCGCCAGCAGCAACAAAAAGCCCTCGCCGGTTTCCCGACGAGGGCTTTCTTGATCGTTACGGTCGGCCGGCAATGCCGGCCGATTTCGAACTTACATCTCGACCGTCGCGGCGACTTCGACGAAGTCCTTGATCTGGTCGAAGTTCATGTAGCGATAAACGTCGGCGGCCTTGGCGTTGACCAGCTTGATCTGCTCCATGTACTCCGGCACCGTGACGATCCGGCCGGCCAGGGCGCACATCGCGGCCAGTTCGGCGGAGCCGAGGTAGACGCGGGTGTCGATGCCCAGACGGTTCGGGAAGTTGCGGGTCGAGGTGGAGATCGCGGTCGAGCCCTTGCGGATCTGCGCCTGGTTGCCCATGCACAGCGAGCAACCCGGCATTTCCATGCGGGCGCCGGACTTGCCGAGCACGCCGTAGTAGCCTTCTTCGGTCAGGATCAGCGCGTCCATCTTGGTCGGCGGAGCGATCCACAGACGGGT
>DASUZG010000350.1:0-2005 GCA_036376995.1 Azonexus sp.
TGAACTGCAGGCGGCGATCGACGCCTTCAAGCGCCACTACGCCGCGGTCAACGGCCGCTGCGCGCAGTTCTACCCGGGCGTGCGCGAAGGGCTCGACGCCTGGCGGGCCAGCGGCGTCAAGATGGGCGTCGTCACCAACAAGCCGGCGATGTTCACGGAAGCCTTGCTCGAACGCATGGATCTCGCCCGCTACTTCGATGCCGTCGTCTCCGGCGACACCACCGCCTACAAGAAGCCGCATCCGGAACCGATCCTGCACGCCTGCCGCCAGTTCGGTGTCGCGCCGCAACGCAACCTGCATATCGGCGACTCGCTCAACGACATCGCCGCGGCCCGCGCCGCCGGCTGCGCCGCCTTCGCCCTGCCCTACGGCTACAACGAGGGGGCGCCGATGGACAGTGCCGATTGCGATGCGCTAGTATCCGACCTGCTGGCCGCCTACCGGCTGGCCCTCACTTACAAGACCTCCTGATAAAAATGACCACTTTGCGCGACTGGAAAGACTGGCACGGCTGGCGCCCCTGGCGTCCGTAAATTCCTGCCCTTTCGGCGCCGCCCCGGCGCCCTGTGTTACGCATATTCCTGTCATTTTTCCGAGGCTTCCCATGACCGAAACCGAATTCAACGCGCTCGCCGCGCAAGGCTACAACCGTATTCCCGTAACGCTGGAAACGTTTGCCGATCTCGACACGCCGCTCTCCATCTACCTGAAGCTGACCAGCGGCGCCAACGGCAGCCACTATTCCTACCTGCTCGAATCGGTGCAGGGCGGCGAGCGTTTCGGCCGCTACTCGATCATCGGCCTGGCCGCCTCGACGCGCATCGTGGTCAACGGCCACCAGGTGCTGGTGCTGACCGGCAACCGCGTCGCCGAGCGCGAGGACGACACCAATCCGCTCGAGTTCATCGGCAAGTTCATGCAGCGCTTCCGGGCGCCGCCCAGCTCCGGCCTGCCGCGCTTCTGCGGCGGCCTGGTCGGCTGCTTCGGCTACGATACCGTGCGCTACGTCGAGACCCGCCTGACGCGTAGCCAGAAGACCGACGAGATCGGCACGCCGGACATCGGCTTGCTGCTCTCGGAGGAAATCGCCGTCGTCGACAACCTGTCCGGCAAGCTGACGCTGATCGTCTATGCCGAACCGGGCTTCCCCGGCGCCTTCCAGAAGGCGCGGGCGCGCCTCAAGGAACTTCTCGGCAAGCTGCGCACCCCGGTCAGCATTCCGGCCGAACAGCCGGTGCCGTCCGAGCCGGCCGTCTCCATCTTCGGCGAAGGGCCGTTCAAGCAGGCGGTGCGCAAGGCCAAGGAATACATCACCGAGGGCGACATCATGCAGGTGGTGCTGTCGCAGCGCATGACCAAGCCGTTCGCGGCGAGCCCGCTGGCGCTGTACCGCACGCTCCGGAGCCTCAACCCGTCGCCGTACATGTTCTACTTCGACTTCGAGGACTACCACGTCGTCGGCGCCTCGCCGGAAATTCTCGTGCGCCTCGAAGGCGACCGCGTCACCGTCCGCCCGATCGCCGGCACCAGGAAGCGCGGCGCCTCGCCGGAAGAGGATACGGCGCTGGCCGCCGAGTTGCTGGCTGACGAGAAGGAGCGCGCCGAGCACACCCAGCTGCTCGACCTCGGCCGCAACGACTGCGGCCGCGTGGCCAGGATCGGCACGGTGAAGCTGACCGAGAACATGATCGTCGAGCGCTACTCGCACGTGATGCACATCGTCTCCAACGTCGAAGGCCGGCTGCAGCCGGGGCTCGATGCGCTCGACGTGCTCAAGGCCACCTTCCCGGCCGGCACCGTGTCCGGCGCGCCGAAGGTGCGGGCCATGGAAATCATCGACGAACTGGAACCCGTCAAGCGCGGCATCTATGCCGGCGCCGTCGGCTACCTCGGCTTTCACGGCGACATGGACCTGGCGATTGCCATCCGCACCGCCGTGGTCAAGGACAGGACGCTGCACCTGCAGGCCGGCGCCGGCATCGTTGCCGATTCCGATCCGCAATC
>DASUZG010000351.1:0-7634 GCA_036376995.1 Azonexus sp.
CCGGCTTCAAGAGCAAAGAATTCGGCAACACGGGTTTCAACCAACTGGTCATGGACGATAGCGACGGCCAGCAGCGCATCCAGCTCAAATCCACCCAACACGCCAGCGAGCTCAATCTCGGCCACCTGATCCACCAGGCCGACAACTACCGCGGCAGTTTCCGCGGCACCGGCGCCGAACTTCGAACCGACGCCTACGGCGCGCTACGGGCCGGCCGCGGCCTGATCATGAGCACCTGGCCGCATGGCAACCCAGGCGCCCCGGCCGGCGACATGGCCCCGGCCATGGCTCTGCTGCAGCAGGCCGATACCCTGGCCCGCACCCTGTCGAAGGCCGCCGGTACCCACCGGACCGTCAAGCTCGCCGCAGCCATCGGCACGCGGGGCGCCGATAAAAGCGCTGTCGATGAGCAAGCCGCACCGCTCAAGGCACTGCACCGCATCGCCAGCGGCATGGTCGACGCCAACGACCAACAGCAGGCGGCCAACGATGCTGCCGACAAAAACACCACCGCCGGCACCGACCGGCTGCCGCATCTGACCGACCCGGCAATCATCCAGGCCGCCCGCGACGACTTCGCCCACGTCGCCGGCCAGAATCTGCACTACACCAACGGCGAAACCACCATCTTCACCAGCGGCGAAGACAGCAACTTCGCCGTCGCCGGCCAAACCAGGATTCACGCCGGCCAAGCCATCGGCCTGCTGGCCGGTGCCAGCGAAGCCGGCGACGGCAACTGCGGCATCAAACTGATCGCCGCCCAGGACGACATCGACCTGCAAGCGCAGAGCGACGAGATGAAGTTCCAGGCGAAAGACGATGTGAAGCTCGTCTCGGTAAGCCAACACATCGATTTCGCGGCGGCCAAGAAAATCCACCTCGCGGTCGAAGGCGGGGCCGCCATCACCATTGACGGCGGCATCACGGTGCAATGCCCGGGGACGATTACGGCGCATGCGGGCAAGAAAAAGTTCAGCGGGCCGACAAGCTTGAGCCGGGAAATGAATAGCTGGCCGGATACGAAATTTGCCGACCCTTACCTTCTGTACAACGAATCCACCGGCGAACCGCTGGCCAACTGCACGGTCGAGCTCACCCGCATGGATGGCAGCAAATTCAAGGTCAAGACAGACGCCACCGGCAAGACACCTGTCCAGAAAAGCGAGTTCCTCGAAATGATCGAGGTTCGGATCATCGGCTGAATGAACCCAGGACATGACCCCCATGAGCACCTCGACCACTCCGCAGTATTACTCGACCGCAACCACGGCCGACGGTGACCAGCTGGCCCAAGCCCCTCTGACACCGACCGACGACCGTCGCGACAAGGTCATTCTCGGCAAGCCTTACGTCATCCCCGTCCTGTTTATCCCCGGCATCATGGGGACCAACCTCAAAAAGGCGAACAGCGATGCCATCGCCTGGCGCCCGCCAAACATGGACGCCCGCGGCACCGTCAATGCCATCGGCCAGTTGTTTGAATATCTCTTCAAGGGCACCAAGCAGCGTGTCAGCGACCTCAAGACCGGCGATGCGGAGATAGACCCGCGCGGTTCAATCAGCGTCGGCGACAGCGGGCTCGATGAAAACGTTCTTCGTGCCCGTCGTTGGGGAACGGTGCTGCGCACCAGTTATCACCCCATCATGGCCAGTCTGCAATTTCACTTGAACAACCTGTGCCGCTTCATTCCGGCCTCTTGCACGACAGAACTTCAGGCCTGGGCCGCCAGCGAGGCAAGTGAAGTGCCAACCGAATGGGGCGCCAAGCATGGCGCAGCTCTGACTCATGAAGAAATCCTGCACGCGGCCAACTACCAGTTCGATGTCTGGGCCGGCGGCTACAACTGGCTGCAAAGTAATCGGGAATCCGGGGCGGCAATCAAGGCCTATATCGAGCAAATCATCCTGCCCTACTACAACGAAGGCAGGAAAGTCGAGGTTCAGACGACGGGTGATCAACTCTGCCGGATTCAAAGGTCCAAGCCCGCCCGGCCACTGGCCGAGAAGGTCATCGTCGTCACCCACTCGATGGGTGGACTGGTCAGCCGCTCTTTGACTGAGATACACAATTGCGACAAGGTGCTGGGGGTTTCTCATGGCGTTCAACCGGCGACCGGTGCACCAGATACTTACAAGCGAATGCGTGCCGGCGCCGATGGCATCGCCCAACTCTTCCTCGGGCGCAACGCGGCTGACCTCACCGCCATCCTGAGCCAGGCCCAGGGCGGCATGGAACTACTGCCGACGGCCGATTACAACAATGGCAAACCTTGGCTCAAAGTGCGCGACAAGGCCGTCCCTGAGGACCGAGATGGAGGCGTAGGGATTTCGCTACCTACGGATGGCGACCCCTACACCGAAATTTACAAGTCATCACGCTGGTATGGCTTGGTGCCCAAGGAGAATGAGGGTTTGATGAGTCCGGCGGCAGGAAAATACCCAACCAACATTGACACAAATGCAGAAGAAAGCACCCGCTCACCTCGAAAGGTTCTCAACGAGTTGATCGACTCGGTCAAAAAGTTTCATAGCGACATTCAGGGCAAGTACAAAGCACCCAGCTATGTTCACTACGGCGACCAAGGATTCCGTAGCCAAACAGGTCGCAAGGGCGGCTTGCTGGGGACCGGTCTGGGCGCGAAGAACGATAACCGCTTTGCCTTCGGACAAGTCATCTGGGAAGGCAAAGGTGGTGGTCAAGTTCAACACGACTCCACACCGCTCGACGACGACCAAAACGGCGAAATCAAGTTGTCGAATGGAGTAGAACTGAGGATTGCCGCTGCTAACGCATCCGGCGACGGCACCGTTCCTTGGCAGTCCGGAGCAGCACCGGCAGACATGGCCGGAGTCGAGATGATTTTTAGCCATGGCCAAAGTCACCCCGGCGCCCACAATGTTGAATTCGGCTACGACCATCAAGAGGCCTACAACGACCCGCGCGCCGTTTATGCCACGCTCTACGCCATTGTCAAAATCGCCCAAAATGCCAAGTGGCATACGAAGGATTCCGAATGAAACCCAACTGGATCACCCGCGCCATTGGACGCCACTTAGTCGATTTTCCAGCCAGCGCCAAGCTAAAAGAAACCTATATCTATAACGAAGACAAGCTTGAGCCGATTTCCGTACGAAATCGTGGGCATTTTGATTCCATCGTCAGTATGCGGGAAATAGAGCTCAAGCAGGCAAGGCATGATAATGCCGGACCAATGTTTCTTGAACGAGCCAACCACCGGAACGGCTCAGCGACACTGATTTCCTGGAAATCTCCTTATTCCGAAGAACTCATTATTTTTGATACCTACTTCTTCACGGGCAGCAAGGCACTTAAATATTCCAGCCCAGTAGATCCAGAGATCCGACATGAAGCACTTAGCCGTCGAGTACGGCTCAACGAAGAATGGCGGGAAATCGAATCTGGTGAGATTCCCGATGGCATCGGGTTCGTCGCGGGCGACGTCATGCTTGCCGCCAAACGTTTCAACCTCGAAAGCTGGACGCTCTCCGCCAAATTCCCCGGCAAGCCAGATGTGAATTTCATCATGCACGGATTTGCCCAACGCGTCGTCGAACCTGGGCTGCGCGAGCGGGCCGGGGGAGCAACTGGGTTTCTGGCCACCGTACTGGCGGGCAAATCAACCTTGCGCAATCGCGCCCGTCCGGTCGGTCCGATCACGGGCGACGAAATCCTCCTGGCCGCGACGCAGAACGGCCGCCGCAGCTATGGTTTCAAGTGGGAAGCGCAAGGCAAAACGAACGCCTTGGCTGAACCCAACCTGATCGTCGAACTGACCGATGGCATTCACGACCCTGATGCCGCCGGCCCGACATCCTTCAAGGATGACGACGAGGCGCTGGCACTGTGGGATGAAATCATCGATTCCATCCGCCTGCGGCCGGGAGCCGCCGGATGAGTATCGATCCGCGCCGCCGGCAGATTTTTGCCAGCGTCTTGCTCTACCCTGCGGCGAAGGCCACGGCTGGACTTTCGGTAATTGCCCCCGCTCCTAAAAGCATCGGACCGACCGAGGCCATTCGCCACTTGATGCAGGGAGTTCTTGCCCACCCCCGGCAAGGCACCGTCGGCACTGTGTCCGACGACGAGGTTTAGCGTACCGCGCCTTACAGGCCAGGCAGGAACGAGCAACTTGCCAGCCGCCCCCCCGCTCGCTTAGCATCGCCTCCCGCCCGAGTCATATCGGGCTAGTGTCTTTCGGTGCCGCCCCGCTTCGGTTGGGCGGAGAATCGGGAAGGCGGTGCGATTCCGCCACGTGCCCAACGCTGTGAGGAGGACGTTCGCCGCAGGTCGCCACTGGTGCAAGCCGGGAAGGCGCGGCAACGGATGAATCCGAGTCAGAAGACCGGCCGGGAGACGAAACCGGGCTGCTTGGTCAGGCAGCCGTCGTTCATTTTCCAGAAGGGGAATCCATGGAAAACCAGGTCGTACATTCCTTCCCGGAGGCCGAACGGGCCGCCGTCTATCGCACCATCTTCAACCGTCGCGACGTGCGCGGCCAGTTCCTGCCGACGCCGATTCCGGACGAAATCCTCGGCCGCGTGCTGATGGCGGCGCACCATGCGCCGTCGGTCGGTTTCATGCAGCCGTGGAACTTCCTCGTGGTCCGCTCGCCCGAGGTCAAGCAGCGGGTGCGCGACGCCTTTGCCAAGGCGCACGCCGAGGCGGCGCTGATGTTCCCCGAGGGCAAGCGCGAGATCTACAGCCAGCTGAAACTCGAAGGCATCGTCGAATCGCCGGTCGGCCTGTGCATCACCTGCGACCGCGAGCGCACCGGCCCGGTGGTGGTCGGCCGCACCCACATCAAGACCATGGACCTCTATTCCAGCGTCTGCGCCGTGCAGAACCTGTGGCTGGCGGCCCGCGCCGAAGGCCTGGGCGTCGGCTGGGTGAGCATCTTCAACCAGCCCGAGCTGCAGCAGGCGCTGGGCATTCCGCCGGAAATCGTGCCGATCGCCTACCTGTGCATCGGCTACGTCAGCCACTTCCACGACAAGCCGGAGCTGGAAGCGGCCGGCTGGCTGCCGCGCCTGCCGATCGCCGACCTGCTCTATTACGACCAGTGGGGCCAGGGCGATCCGGAACAGAAAGACTCGCTGACCACGACGCTGGCGGCGATGCAGGACGACATCCAGCAGCGGGGCGTCTTCCCCAAATGATGCCGGACGGCGCCTTCGCCCCGGCGCTGGCGGCGCTGACCGCCGTGCTGGTCGACCGCCTGCTGGGCGAGGTGCGCCGTTTCCATCCGCTGGTCGGCTTCGGCCGGCTGGCGGCCTGGCTCGAACACAAACTCAATCACCGCACGATCCCGGTCGGCCTGCTCGCCTGGCTGCTGGCGGTCGGGCCGTGGGTGGCCCTGGCCTGCTGGTTGCGCCCGCTGGCGCCGTTCGCCGTCGACACCGTGCTGCTCTATTTCGCGCTCGGCGCGCAAAGTCTGGGCGAGCACGCCGAAGCGGTCGCCCGCCCGCTCGCAGCCGGGCATTTGGACGAAGCACGCCAACGCGTCGGCTGGATGGTTTCCCGCGAGACATCGGCACTCGATGAATCCGGCGTCGCCAAGGCCGGCGTCGAGTCGGTGCTGGAAAACGGCAACGACGCAGTGTTCGGCGCCCTGTTCTGGTTCGCCCTGCTGGGCGGCCCGGGCGCCCTGTTATTCCGCCTGGCCAACACCCTCGATGCGATGTGGGGCTACCGCACCGAACGCTACAACCTGTTCGGCCGCATCGCTGCACGTCTCGACGATGCGCTCAACTGGCTGCCCGCGCGCCTGACTGCCCTGACCTACGCCCTGCTCGGGCGCACGAAGAACGCGCTGGCCTGCTGGCGGGCGCAGGCCCCGGCCTGGGACAGCCCCAACGCCGGCCCGGTGATGGCCGCCGGCGCCGGCAGCCTCGGCGTCGAACTGGGCGGTGCCGCGATCTATCACGGCCGGGAGGAAATCCGCCCGCCGCTCGGCGCCGGCCGCCCGCCGCAGGCGGCTGACCTCGGCCGGGCCGTCGCCCTGGTCCGCCACGGCCTGTGGCTGTGGCTGGCCGTCCTGTTCCTGATCGGATTCCTGCATGCTTGACCACGGTGGCCGCCTGCGCGCAGCCGCAGCCCAATACGACATTCCGCTTAACGACTGGCTCGACCTGTCGACCGGCATCAACCCGCAAGGCTGGCCGGTGCCGGCGCTGCCGCCGGCCGTCTGGCAGCGTCTGCCGGAGCCCGACGACGGGCTGGAAGCGGCCGCCGCCGCCTATTACGGCAACGCCGGCCTGTTGCCGGTGGCCGGTTCGCAGGCCGCCATCCAGCTCTTGCCGACCCTGTTGCCGCGCGCGGCGGTAGCCTGCATCAGCCCGCTCTACAGCGAACACCCGCAGGCCTGGCAGCGCGCCGGCCACAAGGTGCGCTTCCTGCAGAACGCGCTGTTGCCGCGGGCACTGGCGGCGGCGACGCCCTACGTGCTGTTGTGCAATCCGAACAATCCGACCGCCGACCGCCACCCGCGCGAGCTGGTGCTTGATGCTGCCGCCCAGTTACAGAAGCGTGGCGGCACGCTGATCGTCGACGAGGCTTTCGTCGATCCGACGCCGGAACTGAGTGTGACGCCGCTGGCCGGCACAGCCGAGGCGCCGAACCTGATCGTGCTGCGCTCGCTAGGCAAGTTCTTCGGCCTGGCCGGGATCCGCGTCGGTTTCCTGTTCGCCGGCCGCGAACTGCTCGGCCGCCTGGCCGAGGCGCTCGGGCCGTGGACCATCAGCGGCCCGGCCCGCGAAGCCGCCCGGCTGGCCTTGCAGGACAGTGTCTGGCAGGACGCCGCCCGGCAGCGCCTGAGCGCCGACGGCGAGCGCCTGCGCCAACTCCTGGCGCCGTTCGGCGAAGTCAAGGCGACGGCCCTGTTCGCGACGCTGACCTCAGCACAGACCGAAGAACTGCACCAGCATCTGGCCCGCTGCGCCATCCTGACCCGCCGCTTCGACCAGCAGCCGCTGCTGCGCTGCGGCCTGCCCGGCGACGAGGCCGGCTGGCTGCGCCTGACGGTCGCGTTGAACGCCTGGAAGCCCGCATGAAGCTGGCGCTGCGGGCGGCGGCCCTGGCCGCGCTCCTGGTTGTGCTGCCGAGCGCCCGTGCCGAGCTCGTCTTCAAGGACGACCGCGGCCACGAAGTGCGCCTGAAAGGCCCGGCCCAGCGCATCATCACCCTCGCCCCGCACGCCGCCGAAAGCCTGTACGCGGCCGGCGCCGGCAGCAGGCTGGTCGGCACCGTCGACTACAGCGACTACCCGCCGCAAGCGAAGAAGGTACCGCGCGTCGGCGGCTATTCGCGCCTCGACCTGGAAGCCATCGCTGCCCTGAAGCCCGACCTCATCCTGGCCTGGGAAAGCGGCAACAACATGAAGCAGGTAGACAAGCTGCGGGCGCTCGGCCTGACCGTCCATGTCTCGCAACCGAACAAGATGGAAAACGTCGCCGACCAGCTCGAGCGCCTGGGTCAGCTGGCCGGCACCGAAGCCGTGGCCAACGAGGCCGCCCGCAGCTTCCGCCAGCGCCTGGAAAGGCTGCGCGCGGCCAATGCCGGCAAGCCGAAGGTGCGCGTCTTCTACCAGATCTGGAAGACGCCGCTGACCACGGTC
>DASUZG010000352.1:0-9236 GCA_036376995.1 Azonexus sp.
GACATGCTCTTCCTGCCACAGCAGCCCTACATGCTGCTCGGCAGCCTGCGCGCCCAGCTGCTCTACCCGCACCGCGATTTCACCTGCACCGACGAGGAACTGCTCGCCCTGCTGGCCCGGG
Source organism: Azonexus sp. (assembly GCA_036376995.1). GTDB lineage: Bacteria > Pseudomonadota > Gammaproteobacteria > Burkholderiales > Rhodocyclaceae > Azonexus. The sequence continues at coordinate 122 of DASUZG010000352.1, forward strand.
TCAATCTGCCCGACCTCGCCCACCGCGTCGGCGGCCTGGATGTCGAGATGGACTGGCAGAAAGTGCTCTCGGTCGGCGAGCAGCAACGCCTGGCTTTCGCCCGGCTATTGCTGACCCGCCCCCGCTTCGCCATTCTCGACGAGGCGACCAGCGCCCTCGACATCAACAACGAGGCCAACCTCTACCGGCAACTGGCCGACACCCGGACGACTTTGATCAGCGTCGGCCACCGCTCGACCATCCTGCAGTTCCACACGCAGGTGCTGGAACTGAACGGGGACAGCAACTGGCAGACCGTGCCGGCGGCGAGCTACCGGTTTACGCATTGAGCGCAGGAGTGGCGGGAGTGGTCAGAAACCAGCAGGTTGTCCGAAGCGCTCATTTCGGATCGGAAGCCAACTGCCGCGTCTGCTTTTCCGCTATCCGGCGAGCGGCTTGCAGGCAAATGCATTTTTAAGATAGCGCATGATCCTCCCGAAGACCGGCAGCTTCATGTACAGCTCCTCGGCTGCATCCCAGTAGTCACGGTGGTAATTCACCTTGCCGTCCGCGGCGAATTTGAGGTGCGAGATGCCGCGAATCACCTGCGTCCGGCTTCGCCCCCAGCGCCGTACGTGGTAGCTCAACGCCCAGACCAGCATGGCGCCGTTGGCCTCGGCCACGCGCTCGGTGACGGTGAAGCGCGGCGCGTCGACCTGCCGGAACATGTGCGCAAAGATGCGGGCGATCGCCTCGACGCCGCGCACCTCGTTGAACGGGTCCTTGAAGTAGGCGTCGGCGCTGTAGAACGCGGGAAAGCGGGCGACGCTCTCCGGCGTCAGCGCGTGGTAGAAGGCGATCAGGCGGTCGAGATCCGGCGGTTGTTCCATGTCAGGCTCCGGTGAAGCGGCGAATGAGCGGGAAATAGCAGCGGTAAGGCAGCAGCGACAGCAGTTTCAGCACGCGGGTGAAACGCTTGGGGAAGTGAATTTCGAAGTTTCCCGTCGCGAAGCCGTCCAACGCTGCGCACGCCGCCTGTTCCGGGCTCAGCAGCGCCGGCATGGTGAAATCGTTCTGCGCGGTCAGCCGCGTCTGCACGAAGCCCGGGTTGATGACCCAGACCCCTATGCCGCGCCCTTCGAGGTCCAGATGCAGGCACTCGGCGAAGTGGATCAGCGCCGCCTTGCCCGGCCCGTAGCACAAGGCCTTGGGCAGGCCGCGATAGCCGGCCACACTGGCCACGAAGGCAATGCCGCCACCCGGCTGGAGATCGGGCAGGACGCTGGCGGCCAGGCGCAACGCCCCGTTGAAATTGACTTCGATCACGCGCTCGGCCCGCACCAGATCGAAGTCGTCCGCCCGCATCGGCACATAGTCGCCAGCCAGGTAAACCACCAGATCGACGCCCCCCCAGGCCGCCATCAGCGCCTGGCGCGCGCCGGCCAGACTGGCCGCATCGGTGGCATCGCAGGGCATCACCAAGGCGCCATCGATCCCCAGCGCCTGCAACTTGTCGGCCGAACGCGCCGACAGCGCCAGTTTCGCCCCACGCCCGGCCAGTTCCCGGGCCATCGCCGCGCCGATGCCGGTCGAGGCGCCGACCAGCCAGACCCGGCGGCCGCACCATTCGGTGATTTTCGGGTTCATGGCAGCTTCCTTGCCTGCGCGCTCAACGCTTGATGAAGGTCAGCGTCACTTCACCGAGCCTGAAGCCCCATTTGGACATGTAGGAACGGTTCAGCATCACCTTGTCGTCCATCAGGAACATCCAGTCGTCGAGATCGACGTGCCAGGTCCTGCCATCGACCGGCAGCGCCAGCACATAGCGCCAGCGCAAGGCATTGCCGGCCAGTTCGCCGACCGCCTCGCCGACCACGTCGTCGGCCGTGCCACGGTAGGTGCCGTCGGCCTGGCGCTTCAGCGTCCACAACCGGCGCGAGGTCGTGCCGTCGGACCACTTGAAATGCTCGTCGAGCACGCCAGTATCGCCGTCCCATTGGGCGTCGATGACCACATGGAAGCGTTTCTTCACCTCGCCGGAACGCCCCTGGAACATGCCCCAGGCATCCAGCGTGCCGTTCAGGTAGGTTTTCAGGTCGAGCGCCGGTTGCTCGGCCTTGTATTGCTCGACGCCGGTCGCGGCGCAGGCGGTCAGCCCCAGGGAAAACAGGGCGGCAGTCAGCAGTTTCATGATCGTATCTCCAGGGAGTCGCGCCAGCGCCAGAGCAGGCCGGCCGCCAGCAGCTTGAAGCCGAGCGGCAGCAAGGCGTAGGCAAAAGTGAGCGAAGACAGCCCCTGGTCGCCGCCCGGCCGATAGCCGAGCAGATCGAGCAGGGGCAGCGCCAGTCCGGCGGCCAGTGCCAGATTTAGCTTGGCCACGAAGTTCCATACGCCGAAGCAGGCGCCGGCCCGACGCTGACGCTCGCCCAGATCGGCCGCGATGGCCGCCGGCAGCGCGAGGTCGGCCCCGAGGGCGAGGCCGGAGGCCAGGCAAATCAGCGCAAAGGGCCACAGGTCGCCCGGGCCAAGCAGGCCCACGGCGGCAAAGGCCGACATGGCGAGCAGCATGGCCATGCCCCAGGCCGGCACGCGCCCGAAACGCGCCGCCAGCCGCACCCACATCGGCAGCGAAGCGGCACCGGCAACGAAATAGAGGGCGAGCAAGGGGCCGCTCGCCTGCTCGCTCGCCAGCACATCGGCAACGAAGAACAAAAAAAGCGTTGCCGGCAAGGCCGCGGCGATGCCGTTGGCCACGAAAACCCCAAGCAAGCGGCGGAAGGCCAGGTCAGCCAGCGCACCCCGCAGGCTGTCGCGCCAGTGCTCGCCGGAAGCCGGCTGCGCCCGCCCCGTCTCGATGCAGGAAAAGGTGATGCCGGCTGCCAGCAACAGCAGCGGCGGCAATACCCACGACAGGCGTTCGATTCCCTGATTCAGCCCGTCGGCCAGCACGCCGGGCAAGGCCGCCGCCAGCACCACGCCAAGCAGGCCAAAGCCCTCCCGGGCTGCGGTCAGCCGGGTGCGCGCCGGCGAATCGTCACCGACATCGGCGCCCCAGGCCTGATAGGCGACGGAAGCCGCCGAGAAGCCCGAATAGGTGAGCGCCAGCGCGCCCAGCAGCCAGGGACCGGCATGGTTCGCCGGTGGATTGAGCAAGGCGACGAAACCGACGACGAAGGGCAACAAGGCCAGCGCGAGCATGCGCGGCCGCGCCACGCGGTCGGCCAGCCAGCCCAGCCAGGGGTCGATGCCGGCATCGAGCAGGCGGGCCCCGAGCAGGATGGCGCCGAGCAGGCTCAGTTCCAGGCCGGCCGTCTCGGCGTAATAACGCGGGACATGGACGTAGATCGGCAGCGCGGCGAAGGCCAGCGGGAGGCCGAGGACGCCATAGGCCAGGCTGTGGCTGCGCTTCATCTCAGGCTCCAGGCCGGCGCAGCAGGGCCATCCGGAGATCCGGCGCGCTCGTCCGCGCATCGAGCCAGATGGCAAAGAAGGCTTCGGCAAATGCGGGCTGCTCGATACTCCCGAGCAGCCGGCCCTCCTGATAGAAGCGCGCCCCATCCGGGCGATAGACGCCGAGTATGTGGTCACCCGGTTTGACGTCCGGGAAGATGCCCCGCATCCGCTCGCCCCATTGGCGGAGTGCGGCCTCGTCGCTGACGAAGCGGCGCATTTCCTTGATGCTGGCGTCGGCAATGGCCTTGCCTTCGATGGTGCGCTTGTAGTCCAGGCGCAGCGCCAGCGGTGGACGCTGCGGGTCGTCTCCCGCCCACAAGGTGGCTTCATAGACGAGGAAGCCGAAACGACGGAATTCGCCGCTGCCCCAGCGTTTCAGGCCGGCGAGGAGGTCGGCGTCGGCGCGTGCCGGCGGGGGCAGGCCGACCAGGGCCGCCGTCCCGAGGGCCAGCAGGAACGCGCGGCGCTCGGCGGAGGCCGGCTGCCTGTTCGCCGTTACGGGCAGTGCGCCGCTGACCGCGCTACCGCCGCCGCGCCAACCGGGGCCCGGCGCGACGAAATCACCGATGGGCAAGTTCAAACTGGACGACATCGATGTTTCCGGCGAGAAAGCCGGCCTCGCAGTAGCAGAGGTAGAGGCGCCACAGCCGGCGGAAGGTTTCGTCGAAGCCAAGGCTGGCGATGTGCGGCCAGTTGGCCTCGAAGGCGGCGCGCCATTCGGCGAGCGTGCGGGCGTAGTCGAGGCCGAAGGCGAATTCGTCGGTGACCTGCAGGCCTTGGCGTTCGGCCGCCTTGTTGAACGCGCTGCGCGAGGGCAGCATGCCGCCGGGGAATACGTATTGCTGGATGAAGTCGGTGCCGCGGCGGTAGCTCGCAAACAGGTCGTCGCGGATGGTGATGCTCTGGATCACCGCCTTGCCGCCCGGCTTGAGGGCACGGGCGACGGTGGCGAAATAGGTTGGCCACCACTGTTCGCCGACCGCCTCGAACATCTCGATCGAGACGAGATGATCGAATTTTTCCTGCGTATCGCGATAGTCCTGCAAGCGCAGATCGGCCTGCGGCACGCGTTTTTGCGCCCACTCGAGCTGGGCCGGCGACAGGGTCAGGCCGGTCAGCTGGAGGCCATCCTGCACGGCCAGTTCGGCAAAGCCGCCCCAGCCGCAGCCGAGTTCCAGCACGCTGTCGCCCGGCCGGGCTTGCAAACGGTCGAGGATGCGGCGGTACTTCGCGTGCTGGGCGGCGCGCAGCGAGCCGTCATCTTCGGCCCGGTAGATGGCCGACGAGTAGCTCATGCCGGCGTCGAGCCAGGCACGGTAGAAATCGTTGCCCAGATCGTAGTGGGCCATGATGTTGCGCTTGCTGCCGGCCCGACTGTTGCGGTTGAACCAGTGGCGCACACGCGCCACCAGCAGCTGCCGCCAGGAGCCATAGACCGCCTTGGCCAGCACGTCGCGATTGTGCGCCAGCAGCGCGAGCAGGCCGGTGACGTCGGGCGAATCCCACTGGCCGTCGAGGTAGGCTTCGGCCAGGCCGATGTCGCCGCGCGCCAGCACGCGACCGAACATCGCGTTGTCATGCACCTGCAGCGTGACGCCACTCTCCCCTTCGCCGAACAGCGCGCAGGAACCATCCGGCAGGCGCACCTCGAGCAGGCCGCCGGTCAGCTTTTCGAGCAGCGCGAAAACGGCATGGGTATCGCGCGCCAGCGGTTCGGTGCCGCGCAGGATCAGTGCGTGGTTAAGCGTCTGGTTCATTTTGTCGATTCCTGTAAGGGACGGGAAACGGGATGTGCCCCGCGGAAGGGCACGCCCTTCCGCCATAGCTTCAGCGCCTGCCAGTGGATACGGGCGATGACCCCGAGCGTGAGGAAGGGCATGCGCAAGAAAGCCTTGAGCAAGGCCGCGGCCGACCATGGCTGCGGCTTGCCGGAGATGGCGGTGAGCAGCAGTTCGCCTTCGGCATCGGCGTAATCGATGCGGCAGCGCTGCACCGAACGCTCGAGCTGGAAGCGGAAGCGGTAACTGCCCTCGATTTCGTTGAAGGGCGAGACATGGAACTGCTTGTCGGCACGCATCGGCTCGCCGTCGGGCAGCGGCTCGCCGCGGCGGTGCAGCAGGTAAGCGTGCGTACCGCCAAAAGTGTTGTTGACCTCGGCCAGGATGGCGATCAGCTGCCCGCTGCCGTCGTGGCAGTACCAGAAGCTGACCGGATTGAAGACGAAGCCGAGCACGCGCGGGAAGGTCTGCAGCACGATCTGGCCGTCGCCGGGCAGGCCGTGTTCGGCCAGCAGCTTTTCGATCCACGGCAGCAGCGGGCTGCCGTCGCGCGGGCCGTGGTCCTGGCAATGGAAACTGAGCAGGTTGCGGCGATCGATGGAGAACAGCGCGCACTCTGCCAGCGCCAGATCGCGCACCGGCAGTTGCACGTAGAACACCGGATAGACGAAGGCATTGACCGCCGGTCGCAGGCGCCGGTGCATGACATGACCAAGGCAGAGTTTGGGCTGGGCGTTCATCGCCGCGCTCAAACGAGTTCCGTTTCGCGCGGCATCTCGGCTACGCCGCCCTGCCAGGGCGCCGTGACGCCGAGGGCATTGGCCACGCGCAGGGCCGATTTCAGGCCGTCTTCGTGGAAACCGTAGCTGCCCCAGGCTCCGGCCAGCCAGATGCCACCCTCGCCTTGCACCTCGTCCAGGCGCTGCTGGGCGACGATAGCCGGGCCGTCGAAGATCGGATGGGCGTAGTCGAATGCGGCGATCGCCTTGGCCGGATCGGGCGCCCGTGCCGGGTTCAGCGTCACCACCACCGGCGTCTTGAAGGGCAAGGGTTGCAGCTTGTTGATCAGGTAGGAAACACCGACCGGCTGATCGCCCGGCTCGCCGCCGCCGGCGAAGTAGTTCCAGGCCGACCAGAGCTTTCGGTCGCGCGGCAGCAGGCCGGGATCGGTGTGCAGCACGGCGCGGTTGGGCTGGTAACGGATGGCGTCGAGCACGGCGCGCTGCCCGTCGCTCGCCGTCAGGCCGAGGATGGCCTTGCTCTGGTCGCTGTGGCAGGCCAGCACGACCTGGTCGAAACGTTCGCTGCCCTGCGCATGCGTCACGCGCAGGCCATCGGCCTCGCGGGTCACGGCGCTCACCGGGCAGGCGATGCGGACATCGGCGAGCCCGGCGGCGAGCTTATTGACGTAGGCGCGGCCGCCACCTTTCACGGTGCGCCACAGGGGACGGTCGAAGACCTGCAGCAAGCCGTGGTTCTGGCAGAAGCGGATGAAGGTGGCGAGCGGCATGTCGAGCATCTGCCCGGTCGGACAGGACCAGATCGCGGCCGCCATCGGCAACAGGTACCAGTCGGCAAAGGCGGGCGAATAACGGCCAGCCGCGAGGAAATCGCGCAGGCTGCGCCGGTCGTCAGGATGGCTGAGCAGCCAGGCCGTGCTTTCGCGATTGAAGCGCAGGATGTCGGACAGCATGGACCAGAAGCGACGCCGCACCAGATTGCGTTTCTGCCCGAAGATGGTCGCCAGGTTGCTGCCGGCCCATTCCAGGTCCGGATTTTCGAGACTGACCGCAAAGGACATCTCGGTCTCGACGCTATCGACGCCAAGCAGCGCGAACAATGCGATCAGGTTGGGATAGGTTTTTTCGTTGAAGACGAGAAAGCCGGTGTCGACGGGGTGCGTTTTTCCCTCCAGTGTCACGTCGACCGTATTGGTATGGCCGCCGAGATAGTTGCCGGCTTCGAACAAAGTGACTTCATGCCGGCGCGACAGCAGCCGGGCCGCAGCCAGGCCGGCGATGCCGGCGCCGATGACAGCGATGCGTTGGGCTTGCATGTGCGGCTCCTCAGCGTTGCAACCGTACCGCCCGGCACGGGCCGGGTGGTTGTGGATGGATTCAATTGCATTCATGTCCAATTAGCCCCTATTTGTCCTAGACAAAAAACACTTTTGTTCGTACAGTAGTGACCAAATGAGCACTTGTCAACGGTTTGTCTAACTTTTGTTCAGGACAAATTATGAGCACACCGAACTTCAGCATTGCCGCCGTGGAGCGCGACACCGGCCTGTCAAAGGACGTCCTGCGCATGTGGGAGCGGCGCTACGGTTTTCCGCAGCCATCGCGCGATACCAATGGCGAACGCGCTTATCCGGCCGATCAGGTCGAACGCCTGCGCCAGATCAAACGCCTGATGGATCAAGGACATCGCCCCGGCAAACTGCTCGCGCTGCCGGCCGAGGCATTGGCCGGCCTGGTGCCGCGACACGGCCGCCCGCCCCGCCGCGCGGCCGCCGCGGTCGACGAACAGGGTTTGGAAGACATGCTGGCGCTGATCAAGCAGCACGATGCCAACGGCTACCTGCAGGCCTTGCAGCAACGCCTGGCCCGACAAGGACTACAGCGTTTTGTCCAGGACATCGTTGCGCCGCTGACCCAGCGCGTCGGCGAAGCCTGGGAGGACGGGCGCTTCGAAGTATTCGAGGAACACCTGTTCACGGAACTGACCAAACGGGTGATGCGCCAGGCGGTCGCCGCCCTGCCGAGCGGCGTTGGCATGCCCCGCGTGTTGCTGACCACCGTGCCCGACGAGCAGCACGTGCTGGGCCTGTTGATGGTGGAAGCGCTGTTCGCCCTGGAAGGAGCCGCGTGCATTCCGCTGGGTACCCAGATGCCGCTTATGGAAATCGCCCGCGCCGCTGAAGCCCATCGGGCCGATATCGTGGCCCTCTCGTTTTCCATAGCTTTCCCGCGCAAGCTCATTCCCGCACATCTCGAGCAATTGCGGCAGTTGCTTCCTGCCGGCATCGAACTCTGGGTGGGCGGAGGCGGTGTCGGCCGCAGTGCGCGACTGTCCAGCGTAAATTATTTGCCTGATCTGGATGACGGCGTGAAAGCACTGAACGCCTGGGTGAGCGCCAAAGCCGGGAATGAACTGGCCCGGGAATGCCGGTCAACCGAACCTAAACCCTGATCGCCTCGCCGTAGCCGGTCATTTCGAGATAGCCGCGGCCGACTTCGCGCCCCGCCTCATACAGCGTCGCGGCGCCTTCCCAGTAGATGGCGCCGGTCGAGCGGCGGCTGTCGAGTTCCTGGTCGTCGAACAGCGGGCGTAGCGCGAAAGTCCGGTTGCCGATCCGCAGTTCCCATTCGACCGGATAGTCGATGCCGGTGCGCGGCGAGCGCCAACGGCGCTGCGGCGTGAAGGCGATGGCGTCAGGCGCCAGCACCTGTGCCGCACCGGCGGCTGGGCGCCAGGTGGCAGCAGCCCACAGCGCCGTGTCCTTGCCGCGCATCCGGAAGGCCATCAGCGCACTGCCGTCGGCGAGATTGATGCCGAGCCAGTCCCAGCCCTGGGCGCCGGCCGGCAGGAGCTCGCTCGACCATTCGTGATCGAGCCAGGCCCGGCCGCGCACCGATTGCGTCCGACCGGTTTGCGTCACCGTGCCGGCAACCATCAGTTGCGGCCGGCTGTAGTAGTAGCTGGCGTGGCGCGGCTCGGGCGCCTTCTGGCTGAAGCCGGCGGCGCCGTTGAGCAGCGGCGGGCCGTCGGGGGTCAGCGTCAGGTCGTAGGCGAAATCGGCGGCGCGCACGGCCGTGCGGTAGCTCTGCCCTTCCCGCACGAAACGCCAGTCGCCGATCCACACCTGCGTGCCGTGCTCGGAAAACCCGGCGCGGCCGAAGCCG
>DASUZG010000353.1:0-3148 GCA_036376995.1 Azonexus sp.
TGCGTGCGCACTTCCGATGCGCCTTGCAGGTTCTGGATCTTGCTCTTGATCAGTTCAGAAATTTCGGAAGGATTCAACTGCATGAAATTCTCCTAGTTGTTCAGCGCCGTAGCCATGGCGTCGAGCTTGCCGCGGACTGAAACATCCAGCATCTGGTCGCCAACGATTACCTTGATACCGCCGATGAGTTCCGGATTAACCGAAACGGTCGCTTCGAGCTTGCTCTTGAAAACAGCTTCGAGTTGGGGCACCAGGGTTTTCACCTGATTGTCGTCCATCGGGAAGGCCGAAATGATGTCGGCCTGCTTGGTGCCTTCCTCGGCCTGCTTGTAGCTTTCGTACAGCGCGGCGATTTCGGGCAACAGTCCCAGACGGTCGTTGTTGGACAGCAGCTGGATGAAATTCGACAGCTCCGCATCTACCGCCGTACCGCAGGCAGACTTGAAGAAGTCGACCAGTTGCGGGGCCGCCACGTTGGGATCGCTGATGGCCGCGCGGGCCTCGGCGTTGGCAGCCACCTGCCCGAGCAGGGCAACCTGCTCGGACCACTTGGCCAGATTGCCGCTTTCCTTGGCCACCCGGAACAGGGCTTCGGCGTAAGGGCGGGCGATAGTGACGGATTCAGCCATTGCTTACAGGTCCTGTTTCAGGGCGACCAGCATGTCGGCATGCGCGGACGCGTTGATTTCCTTGCGCAGGATCTTTTCGGCACCGGCGACGGCCAGCTCGGCGACGCGTTCGCGCAGCTGCTGCTTGGCCCGTTCGACTTCCTGTTCGATTTCGGCCTTGGCGCCGGCGACGACCTTGTCGGCCTCGACCTTGGCGGCACCCTTGGCTTCCTCGACGATCTGCTGCGCACGCTTTTCGGCTTGGGCGACGAGTTCCGAGGACTTCTCCTTGGCTTCACGCAGCGCATCGGCGGAACGCTTGGCAGCAAGCTCTTGCTCGTGCTTGCCGCGTTCTGCCGCAGCCAGGCCATCAGCGATCTGTGCCTGCCGGTCCGCCATTGCCTTTTGCAGCGGCGGCCAGACGTACTTCATCGTGATCCAGATGAAGAGGGCGAACCAGATTGCCTGGCCAATCAGTGTAGCGTTGATGTTCACGCTAACCTCCTGGTTAGTAGGGTTACAGGGGCGCGATTAATTACTTCAGCAGAGCCAGGAACGGGTTTGCGAAGAGCAGGAACAGAGCGATACCAACACCGATCATGGTCACGGCGTCGAGCAGACCGGCGACGATGAACATCTTGACTTGCAGCGTGGGGATCATTTCCGGCTGACGGGCAGCGCCTTCCAGGAAGCGGCCGCCGAGGATACCGAAGCCGATAGCGGTGCCCAGAGCGCCGGCGCCGATCAGGATGGCCACAGCGATAGCGGTGTTGGAGAGGACGGTTGCGAGTTCCATGTTTACTCCTCAGTAAGGTAGGTTTATTGCAGGGTTAAAGTTAAAGGGAAACTACGAAAACTTAGTGCGACTCAGCGGCCATGGACATGTACACGATGGTCAGCATCATGAACACGAAGGCTTGCAGGGTGATGATCAGGATGTGGAACAGTGCCCAGGGCAGAGCCAGGGGAAGCTGCCAGATGCCGAGCAGGGCGATCAGGATGAAGACCATTTCGCCGGCGTACATGTTGCCGAACAGACGCAGGGCCAGCGAGATCGGCTTGGCGATGTCCTCGACGACACGGAAGATGAAGTTGACCGGGGCCAGCTTGGCGCCGAACGGGGCGGTAAAGACTTCATGCATGTAGCCGCCGAAACCCTTCACCTTCAGGTTCATCCAGATCATGATGAAGAACACCGTGATCGACATCGCGAAGGTCAGGTTGGGGTCGGTGGTCGGCACGGCCTTGAGGTAAGGAACGCCGGCGGCGGAAGCGACGATCGGCAGGAAATCGACCGGAATCAAGTCCATGGCGTTCATCACAAACACCCAGACGAAAATGGTGATGGCCAGCGGGGTCACCAGGGCGCTCTTGCCGTGGAAGGTGTCCTTGACCTGCTGGTCGACCAGACCGACGACCATTTCGACGAAATTCTGCAGGCCGTTCGGGATGCCGGCGCTGGCGCGGCTGGCGGCCTTGGCCATCAGGCCGAAGACGATCAGGCCGAGAAGGCCCGACACCAGCAGGGTGTCGAGGTGGAAGGTCCAGAATCCATGACAGTGACCGGTCGCGTCCTTGGCGGCGTCGGAACAGACGGCCAAGTTGGTCAGGTGGTGTTGGATATAGCTTGTGGTGGTCAGCGTGCCGCCCTCTGCGCTCATGTTTTCTCCAGTCCGCCTAGCGTTGCTTCAGCAGTGCCATCCAGTAGATGACGAAGGTTGATGTGTATCCAAGGAACAGCGGCAATACCGCGACGTCCTTGTACTCCAAAAACACCAGCGCAAACCCGGCAAGGGTCAGAACGAACTTGAACCCCTCTCCGGCTGCCTGCGCCCGATAAACCTTGATCGGGTCGCTGCCCGAACTCATTCGCAAGGCTCTCAGCACGTAGCCGAGATTGGCGATGAGTCCGATTGATCCCCCGATCAGAACAGAGACTGCCGCATTCGCATCGACGAAAAGCCCGGCCACGATGGCCAGTACGATCGTCAATGCCGCTTGCCGGCTGAGTATCCAGCTTACTTGCGGGTGCAAGGCGTGCCTCGTTCAAAAACCTTGCGAGTGTAACGAAGTCTTACAGAAGAGTCAATTGCTGCGACGCACAAAACGAGGGTTTTCCCGTATTCGGCGGGAGCTCCGGAAGGCGCCACCGGTCAGGGGCGCAAGCGGCCGATCAGGCCGTCGAGCTGGTCGAGGCTGCCGAATTCGATGGTGACCCGGCCGGCGCCCTTCTTGTTGGTGCGGATCGCGACGCTGGCGCCGAGGCCGTCGGAGAGTTCCTCCTGCAGGCGCAGCAGGTCGCGGTCGACCGGCTTCTCGGCCTTGTGCGGCGGACTCAGGATCTGCTGCACCAGGCGTTCGGCTTCGCGCACCGACAGATCTTTCTCGACGATGCGCCGGGCCACTGCCTGCTGCTGGGCGGCCGGCAGCGGCAGCAGGGCGCGGGCGTGGCCCATGTCGAGCTGGCCGGACATCAGCATTTCCTGGACCGGTGCGGTCAGTTGCAGGAGACGCAGCAGATTGCTCGCCGCCGGCCGCGA
>DASUZG010000354.1:0-3144 GCA_036376995.1 Azonexus sp.
CTTCAACGGGAACAGCACATTGGAAAATTCCAGCGTATCGGCCATGCGGCCGACGCGGTCGACCTGCTTGACCATCAGGAATTTGCGCTTGACCGTGGCGTGGTCCATCTCCTTGGAACTGCCGAAGACGTCGCGGATGATCTTGAATACGTAGGGGAAGGAGGGCAGCGTGAACACCAGCATGACCAGGCCGCGGATGCCCGGGGCCATGATGAACTGGTCTTCCGAATGGTGCAGGTGGTAGATGAAGTCGCGGAAGAACATCGTCTTCCCCTGCTTGCCCAGGCCGAGCATGATGTACAGCTCGGAGCGCGGCTTGTTGGGGATGATCGAGCGCAGGAATTGCACGTAGCCGGACGGTACTTCCATGTCCACCATGAAGTAGGCGCGCGACAGCGAGAACAGCAGGCCGATGCGCCAGGCATCCAGCAGGATGGTGTCGAGATAGAGCTTGCCGGCCTCGTCGTGCAGCACCGGGATGGCGAACGGGTACTCGGCCGGGCCGTTGATCGCCTTGCCGATGATGTAGGCGGCCTTGTTGCGGTAGAAGGGCGAGCCCAGCACCTGGATCTGGAAATTGAACTCGCGGTTCGGCATGCCCTTCATGAACCGGCGGATGGCATGGTAGACGTAGCTGACATCGCGTTCGAGGTCGGCGAACGGGCGCTGCCACTTGAAGTCGCGGACGATGTGGCGGATCGCCCCGTGCAGGCCGCGGGCGTCGGCGTAGTAGCTGCGGTAGGTCGGCGCCTCGTCGGCTTCGAGGTTCTCGGTCGAGATTGTCGGGCGGACGAAGATGAAATTGTTCTGGAAATAGGTCCGGTGCAGGATCTTGGTCGTCACCGAATTGAAGAAGGTCTCGGCCAGTTCCGGCTGCTTGTGGTTGAGCAGCAGGCCGATGTACAGCAGCTTGACCTGCTGCCAGGTGGCGTCGTCGAGATTCTGCGCATCGAACTCGCGGCGCAGGCGCTCGACGCATTCGTCGACGCGGTCGTCGTAGAAGCGGATGCGCTCGCGCACCGCGGTGTGCACCCCCGGCCAGTCACCCTGTTCGAAGCGGGTCTTGGCCTCGCGGCAGGTCTGGCGGAACAGCGTGTAGTGCTTGTTGAAGCCCTGGATCAGCGCCAGCGCGATCTGGTGGGCATTGGTGCCGTAGAGTCCGACCGAAATCTTCATTGTCCCGTCTCCCGGATGTCGAGGAATTCTAGCACCGGGGTTGCGGGCGCCCGGGCCGCTCCGCAATGTGAAATACCATTTCGCCGTTGACCGATGGCGCCGCGTTGCGGATACTCCCAAGGCTTTTGTAAGCACCGCGCAAGGGTGTCGGCGTATCGTCGGCTCGCATATCAAAACCAACGACTAGAGGTAAGCATGTCCGCAGGCAAGTCCAAGATCATCTACACGCTCACCGACGAGGCGCCGCTGCTGGCGACTTGTGCCTTTCTGCCGATCATCCGCACGTTCACCGGGCCGGCCGGCATCGAGATCGAGAAGGCCGACATCTCCGTGTCCGCCCGCGTCATCGCCGAATTCCCGGAATTCCTGAGCGAAGAGCAGCGCCTGCCGAATACCCTGGGCGAGCTGGGCAAGAAGTGCCTGCTGCCGGAAACCAACATCATCAAGCTGCCCAACATTTCCGCCTCCGTCGCGCAGCTGAAGGCCTGCGTCAAGGAACTGCAGGAAAAGGGCTACAAGATCCCCGACTACCCGGAAAACCCGACCACCGATGAAGAGAAGGCGCTCAAGGCCCGCTTCGGCAAGTGCCTGGGTTCGGCCGTCAATCCGGTGCTGCGCGAAGGCAACTCCGACCGCCGCGCGCCGGGCGCCGTCAAGAACTACGCCAAGAAGCGTCCGCATTCGATGGGCGAATGGAAGCAGTGGTCGCAGACCCACGTCTCGCACATGCACGGCGGCGACTTCTACCACGGCGAAAAGTCGATGACCCTCGACAAGGCCCGCCGCGTGCGCATGGAACTGATCGCCAAGGGCGGCAAGATCAGCGTGCTGAAGCCTGAAGTGAAGCTGCTGGCCGGCGAGATCATCGACTCGATGTTCATGAGCAAGAAGGCGCTGTGCGACTTCTACGAGAAGGAACTGGAAGACTGCCGCGAAGCCGGCATCCTGTTCTCGCTGCACGTCAAGGCGACGATGATGAAGGTCTCGCACCCGATCGTCTTCGGCCACTGCGTCAAGATCTACTACAAGGAAGCCTTCGAGAAGCACGCCAAGACCTTCGACGAGCTGGGCATCAACGTCAATAACGGCATGGTTGACCTGTACGAGAAGATCAAGCAGCTGCCGGAATCCAAGCGCGACGAGATCATCCGCGACCTGCACGCCTGCCAGGAGCACCGTCCGGCGCTGGCCATGGTCGATTCGGCCAAGGGCATCACCAACTTCCACTCGCCCAACGACATCATCGTCGACGCCTCGATGCCGGCGATGATCCGCCAGGGCGGCAAGATGTGGGGCGCCGACGGCAAGCAGTACGACGCCAAGGCCGTCATGCCGGAATCGACCTTCGCCCGCATCTACCAGGAGATGATCAGCTTCTGCAAGTGGCACGGCAACTTCGATCCGCGGACCATGGGCACCGTGCCGAACGTCGGCCTGATGGCCCAGCAGGCCGAGGAATACGGCTCGCACGACAAGACCTTCGAAGTCGCCGAGGACGGCATCGCCAACATCGTCGATATCGATACCGGCGAAGTGCTGTTGACGCAGAACGTCGAGAAGGGCGACATCTGGCGCATGTGCCAGGTCAAGGACGCGCCGATCCGCGACTGGGTCAAGCTGGCCGTCACCCGCGCCCGCAATTCCGGTATGCCGGCCGTCTTCTGGCTGGACCCGTACCGTCCGCACGAAGCCGAGCTGATCAAGAAGGTCAATACCTACCTCAAGGACCACGACACCGCCGGCCTCGAAATCCACGTGATGAGCCAGGTGCGCGCCATGCGCTTCACGCTCGAGCGCGTCGCCCGCGGCCTCGACACCATCTCGGTCACCGGCAACATCCTGCGCGACTACCTGACCGACCTGTTCCCGATCATGGAACTGGGCACCTCGGCCAAGATGCTGTCGATCGTCCCGCTGATGAACGGCGGCGGCATGTACGAAACCGGTGCCGGCGGCTCGGCCCCGAAG
>DASUZG010000355.1:0-15274 GCA_036376995.1 Azonexus sp.
TGCAGCGGCCGGTTGTCCAGCGCCGACGGCAGGCGAAAACCGTAATCGACGAGGTTTTCCTTGCGCGAGCGGTCGCCTTTGTACATGCCGCCGACCTGACCGATGGACACATGCGACTCGTCGATGAACATCAGCGCATCGCGCGGCAGGTAGTCGATCAGGGTCGGCGGCGATTCACCGGCTTTACGTCCGGACAGATGCCGCGAGTAATTCTCGATGCCCTTGCAGAAGCCGATCTGGTCGAGCATCTCGAGGTCGAAGCGAGTGCGCTGCTCGAGGCGCTGGGCTTCGACCAGCTTGTTGTTCGAGGTGAAGAAATCGATGCGCTGGCGCAATTCCTCCCTGATCGCCTCGATGGCGCGCAGCACGGTGGCCCGCGGCGTCACGTAGTGCGAGGCGGGAAAGACCGTGAAGCGCAGCGCCTTGTGCAGCAACTGGCCGGTCAGCGGATCGAAGAACTGCAGGCCCTCGATCTCGTCGTCGAACAGCGAGACGCGAATGGCGTGCTCGGCGTGCTCGGCCGGGAAGATGTCGATCACATCGCCGCGCACGCGGAAGATGCCGCGATGGAAGTCCATCTCGTTGCGCTCGTACTGCATGTCGGTCAGGCGCTTGACGATGTCGCGCTGGTCCATGCGGTCGCCGACACGCATGGTCAGGATCATGTTGTGGTACTCGTCGCGGTCGCCAATGCCATAGATGCATGAGACGGTGGCGACGATCACCACGTCGCGCCGCTCGATCAGGCTCTTGGTCGCGGAGAGGCGCATCTGCTCGATGTGGTCGTTAATCGAACTGTCCTTCTCGATGAACAGGTCGCGCGACGGCACGTAGGCTTCCGGCTGGTAATAATCGTAGTAGGAGACGAAGTACTCGACGGCGTTTTCCGGAAAAAACTCTTTGAACTCCGAATACAGTTGCGCTGCCAGCGTCTTGTTCGGTGCCAGGACCAGCGCCGGCCGTCCGGTACGGGCGATGACGTTGGCCATGGTGTAGGTCTTGCCCGAGCCGGTGACGCCGAGCAGGGTCTGGAACGAAAGGCCGTCGTCGATGCCTTCGACCAGCTGGTCGATCGCTCCGGGCTGATCGCCGGCCGGCGGGAAAGGCTGGTGCAGGCGGTAGGGACTGTCGGGAAAGGCGACGATGCGCGCGGTCGAGGGGGCGGTCATGATAAAATTTTGCGGTTCTGTCTGCGCGCACATTGGGTCGCGCGTTATGGTTGGACCTCACATCTATTATTTCACGGAGTCGCTATGTCCTCTTCGATCTTCGCTGCGGTGGAAATGGCCCCGCGCGACCCGATCCTCGGTCTGAATGAAGCTTTCAACGCCGATGCGCGTGACACCAAGGTCAACCTCGGCGTCGGCGTCTACTTCGACGACAACGGCAAGATCCCCCTGCTGGCCGCCGTCAAGGCCGCCGAGGAAGTTCGCCTGAAGGCCGCGCCGCCGCGTGGCTACCAGCCGATCGAAGGCCCCGCCGCCTACAACACCGCCGTGCAGAACCTGCTGTTCGGCAAGGACTCCGAGCTGCTCGCCGCCGGCCGTGTGATCACCGCCCAGGCCATCGGCGGTACCGGCGCCCTGCGCATCGGTGCCGACTACCTGAAGCGCCTGAACCCGGACGCCAAGGTCTACATCAGCAACCCGTCCTGGGAAAACCACCGCGCCCTGTTCGAAGCCGCCGGCTTCGTCGTCGAGGACTACACCTACTACGACGCCGCCACCCGTGGCGTGAACTTCGCCGGCATGAAGGCCGATCTGAACAAGATGGCCCCGGGCTCCGTCGTGCTGCTGCATGCCTGCTGCCACAACCCGACCGGCGCCGACATGAGCGACGCCCAGTGGGCCGAAGTCGTTGGCATCTGCCAGGAACGCGGCCTGGTGCCCTTCCTCGACATGGCCTACCAGGGCTTTGCCGACGGCATCGACGCCGACGCCGTGGCGATCCGCGCCTTCTCGGCTTCCGGCCTGCAGTTCTTCGCCTCCAGCTCGTTCTCCAAGAACTTCTCGCTGTACGGCGAGCGCGTCGGCGCCCTGTCGGTCGTCACCGCCGCCAAGGACGAGTCGGCCCGCGTGATGTCGCAAGTCAAGCGCGTCATCCGCACCAACTACTCCAACCCGCCGATCCACGGCGGCGCCCTGGTTGCCGCCGTGCTCGCCTCGAGCGAACTGCGCGCCCAGTGGGAAGTTGAACTGGCCGGCATGCGCGACCGCATCCGCGCCATGCGCACCGGCCTGGTCGACGCGATCAAGGCCACCGGCTGCGCCCAGGACTTCTCCTTCGTCGTCAAGCAGCGCGGCATGTTCTCCTACACCGGCCTCTCCGCTGCCCAGGTCGAGCGCCTGAAGGAAGAATTCGGCATCTACGCCGTGTCCACCGGCCGCATCTGCCTGGCTGCGCTGAACAGCAAGAACATCGACTACGTCGCCAAGGCCATCGCCACGGTGACCAAGGGTTGATGCTCTAGCGGTGCGTCGGCACCGCAGTTGTAAAAAAGGGAGGCTGCCGCAAGGCAGCCTCCCTTTTTTTGGCCGCCGCCGTCAGTTCGTCGCCACCAGGCTCATGTCGAGCAGCGTGCCGGTCAGGCGGGCCGGAACGCGCACGCTCGACACCGAGGAACGGGCCTGCACCATCACCATGCCATCGACCCGGCCATCGCCCTCCACGGTCGCCCGGCCACCGGCCGTCAGCGGCCCGGCATCGAGTTCGAGCGCCCGCGCCACGACCCGCCCGCCACCGATGTCGAGCCGTGCCGCCAGCGTATCGAAGCGCGTCGCCCCGGCCCTCACGACGGCGCCGGAACCGCGCCGCGCCAGTTCCCCCAGGTCGACGCCGGTCAGCAGCCCGCGCGCCACCTCGGCGTCCAGATTGGCTTCGATCCGGTTCAGCATGTCCTGCCAGCCCGAGCCGCTCGCCCGCATGCGCAGGGCGCCGCTCAGATCGCCCTCCAGATGCAGGTTCGGCGCCAGCGCAGCGGTCACCTTGCGGGCATCGAGCCGGGTCAGGCTGGCCTCGCCGGCCATCACCATCCCGGCATTCCAGTCGAGCAGCCAGTTCCCCTTCAGAATGCCGCCCAGGAAGGTGGTATCGACCTTTTGCAGCAGCAGGCGGTTTTTCTGCAGCAGGCCGCTCGCCTGCAGCGAGTCGAAGCTGAACGGCATCCCCGCCGGCTTCCAGCGCAGGGATTCGATGGCCAGCACCACCCCTTGCGCCGTCGGCGTGACCTCCAGGCGCAGACTGTCGTCAGCGCCCCGGAAGCTGGCTTTTTCCGTACTGCCGTCGGCCCGGAACAGCATTTCTCCGGAGAACTCGGTGCTGGCCAGGTCGCCAAGCATCACCGTGGCGCGGGAGATCCGCAGTCGCTGAAGCGAAAACTCGCTGCCGGCCGCCACTTGCCCGCCAAATATCGGCAGATCCACCAGGCGATTGGCACTCAGGCTGACCCCGCTGGCTTCGGCTTCCGGCAGTTGCCGTTTGCCCGAGCCCAGCAGGAGATGCGGCGACGCGATCGCCAGCGCAGCGATGCGCCCCTCACCGCTGGCACCGATCATGAGATCGGCCAGCAGCAGCCGCGGCCGCGGCAACAACTCGAGGCGTACCTCGCCGACCTTGACCGGTGCCGCCAACTGGCGGGACAGCGCAGCCTCGAGCCCCGGCCGAAAATTTCCGTACGGATAGAACAACAGCACGGCCAGCAGCAGGAACAACACGCCGCCCAGGCCCGCGGCCAGCCAGCGGGCCGGCGCGATCCGCTGCCCGGCGCGGACCATGGGAGCCGCCCGGGGCACCGGTGCCGCCGGATCGGCCTCGGGCCGCGCCTCCGGCGACGAGGAAAGCAGCGGCTTGCCGAACGACGAAAAGTTGCTGCCGGCCGTGCTGCTATCGAAGCCGCCGGGCATGATCGAACTGCGGGAACCGAAGGTCGAAAATTGCGAGATCACCGACAGTTCAACCGCCGGCGCCGGCACGCGCTCGCCACGCTGGCCCGGAGCCGTCGTCGCAACCTCGATGAAGCCCCCCTCCTCCAGCTCCTTCAGCGCCCCTTCGACCAGACGCTGGTTGCCGATCTTGGCCACCAGTTCCTCGACACTGAGATTGCCATCGACCTGCAGCAGGACCATGCGCAAATTGCGCTGTACCACCCGCGTGCTCTGCCGGACGGCTTCATCCCCGGTCGGGGTTTTCGCATAAACGAGACTGGAATCCATAGTCGAAATTACTGCCCAAAAATCACAAAACGCTTGACACAAGCGGGTTTGGCTACTAGAATGCGCTCCTCTGTTCCTCGATAGCTCAGTCGGTAGAGCGCCGGACTGTTAATCCGTAGGTCCCTGGTTCGAGCCCAGGTCGGGGAGCCAGAATTCCAGAGGCCCGCAAATTTGCGGGCCTCTTTCATTTTGGCCTCGGCATCCGGTACGCCCCAGGTCAGACACATCGCTTCGCACTCCACAATCGATCAGAGCCCTCCGCCAAACGGACAACCGCGCCGGCACAGGCATTCTCGCCGATCATTCTACCCCAGCCCACCCGATCCCCAGCCCGCCATGACGTCTGGCTTGCCGCCGGCCAGCGTGCCGCCGAACTTTTCGGTTATTGACATTTCTTATTGTTTGTAAGGTCGGCAGTACCGATAATCGCCGTCATTCCACATTTCCGGCTCCCCTGCCGAGCGGCCCGCCATGCACAACGAAACCCTGCGCCCCGAGTCCACGCCGGACGGCCTCGCCGATTTCCGGCCGACCATCCAGTCCGGCCCGCGCGGTCTGGCCGAGGGCACGCTGGTGGACAAGTACGGCCGCCGGATCACCTATGTCCGCCTGTCGATCACTGATCGTTGCGATTTCCGGTGCACCTACTGCATGTCCGAGGAAATGACCTTCCTGCCGCGCGATGCCGTGATGAGCCTGGAAGAATGCCTGCGTGTCGCCCGCGTCTTCGTCGGACTGGGGGTCAGCAAGCTGCGCATCACCGGCGGCGAACCGCTGGTGCGCAAGGATGCACTGTGGCTGATCGAGCGCCTGGGCGCCCTGCCCGGCCTCGACAACCTGGTCCTCACCTCGAACGGCTCGCAACTCGACCGCTTCGCCGACCCGCTGTTCGTAGCCGGCGTCAAGCGAATCAACATCAGCCTGGATACGCTCAAGGCCGAGCGTTTCCGCCAGATCACCCGGATCGGCGATCTGCACAAGGTACTGAAAGGCATCGCCGCGGCCCGTGCCGCCGGCTTCCGGCGGACCAAGCTGAACACGGTGATGATGCGCGGCACCAACGACGACGAATTCCTCGATCTGGTGCAGTTCGCCGTCGATAACGAACTGGACATTTCCTTCATCGAGGAAATGCCGCTCGGCGACATCCACGGCCGCAGCCATACCTACGTCTCGTCCGACGAAACCCGCGGCCGGCTGGCCGAGCGCTTCGAACTGATCCCGTCAACCGAGGATTCCGGCGGACCGGCGCGTTACTGGCGCATTCCCGGCAGCGAAACGCGGGTCGGTTTCATCTCGCCACACAGCCACAATTTCTGCGACAGCTGCAACCGCGTGCGCATCACCGCCCGCGGCGAACTCTACCCCTGTCTCGGCCAGAACGATGCCATCAACCTGATGGACGTGCTGCGCTCCGGCGCCGACGACGACGCCTTGCGCCAGGCGATCGTCAGCAGCATGGGCATCAAGCCGCTCGGCCACGACTTCACGCACCAGATGGAAGCGCCGCAGGTGGTGCGCTTCATGTCGATGACGGGCGGCTGATCGCCCCCCCCTTCAACCGACAGCAGCATGAAAAAAGGCGGCCCGCGGGCCGCCTTGTGCTGATGCCAACCTGATTACAGGCCGCGCTGCGCGCGCTTGCGCTCGATTTCGGTCAGGTAGCGCTTGCGCAGACGGATCGACTTCGGCGTCAGTTCGACCAGTTCGTCCTCGTCGATGAACTCGACGGCAGATTCCAGGCTCAGCTGGACCGGCGGCACCAGGCGGACGGCTTCGTCGGTACCCGAGGCACGGACGTTGGTCAGCTGCTTGCCCTTGATCGGGTTCACGACCAGGTCGTTCTCGCGGCTGTGGATGCCGATGATCATGCCTTCGTACAGCTTCTCGCCCGGGCTGACGAACATGCGGCCGCGGTCCTGCAGCTTCCACAGCGCGTAGGCCACGGCTTCGCCGTTGTCCTGGGAGATCAGCACGCCGTTGCGGCGCTCGGCGACGTTGCCGTCCTTGACCGGCGCGTAGTCGTCGAAGACGTGGCTCATCAGGCCGTTGCCGCGGGTCAGGTTCATGAACTCGCCCTGGAAGCCGATCAGGCCGCGGGCCGGGATGCGGTATTCGATACGGACGCGACCGCGGCCGTCCGGCACCATGTCGACCATTTCGCCCTTGCGCAGGCCGAGGCTTTCCATGACGCCGCCCTGGGTGTCTTCCTCGACGTCGACGGTCAGCTGCTCGTACGGCTCGCACTCGACGCCGTCGATGATCTTCTTGACGACGCGCGGGCGGCCGACGGCCAGCTCGTAGCCTTCGCGGCGCATGTTCTCGAGCAGGATGCCGAGGTGCAGTTCGCCGCGGCCGGCCACGTCGAAGACGTCGCCGTTCGGCGTGTCATGCACGCGCAGCGCCATGTTGGTCAGCAGTTCCTTGTGCAGGCGGTCGCGAATCTGGCGGCTGGTGACGAACTTGCCTTCGGTGCCGGCCAGCGGGCTGGTGTTGACCATGAACTGCATCGACAGGGTCGGCTCGTCGATCTTCAGCAGCGGCAGCGATTCCGGCTGCTCCGGGTCGGTCACGGTGCAGCCCAGCACGAGGTCTTCGATGCCGGTAATCTGGACGATGTCGCCAGCCTGGCCTTCGGCCATCTCGACCTTGTTCAGGCCCTTGTAGCCGAACACCTGGCCGATCTTGGCCTTGATCGGGGAACGATCATGCTCGGCGGCCTCTTCCTCGGTACCGAACATGACCAGCACGTTCTGGCCGGTCTTGACGCGGCCGCGGATGATCTTGCCGACGCCGATGCGGCCGACGTAGGAGGAGTAGTCAAGCGCGGAAACCTGCAGCTGCAGCGGCGCGTCGACGTCGGCGTCCGGGGCCGGAACGTGGCGCAGGATGGTGTCGAACAGCGGCTTCATGTTCTCGCGCGGCTGATCGAGTTCCATCGCCGCCCAGCCGTTCAGGCCGGACGCGTAGACGATCGGGAAGTCGAGTTGCTCGTCGGTGGCGCCCAGCTTGTCGAACAGGTCGAAGGTCAGGTTGACGGCATTGTCGGGATCGGCGCCATCGCGGTCGACCTTGTTGACCAGCACGATCGGACGCAGGCCCTGGGCCAGCGCCTTCTTGGTCACGAAACGGGTCTGCGGCATCGGGCCTTCGGCGGCATCGACCAGCAGCACCACGCCATCGACCATGCCCAGCACGCGCTCGACTTCACCGCCGAAGTCGGCGTGGCCCGGGGTGTCGACGATGTTGATGTGGATGCCTTCGTACTCGACCGCGGTGTTCTTGGACAGAATCGTGATGCCGCGCTCTTTTTCCAGGTCGTTGGAGTCCATGACGCACTCGACCAGTTGCTGGTGGGCGGCGAAGGTACCGGACTGACGGAGGAGCTGGTCGACCAGGGTGGTTTTACCGTGGTCGACGTGGGCGATGATGGCGATGTTGCGGATCGGACGAGCGGACATGGGAAGGCCTGAAAAATCAAAGGCGTGATTCTATCACTCCATGCTGCGACGCAACATCCCCGAAGGACTTTTATCCTTCTTTATTGCGCATGAAATCGGCGGTATTGAAGAAGTTTTCCAGCAGCTTGGTGCGGATCGCCGCGTCGATGCCGACATCCTCCATCGCCAGCACCATGCACGCCACCCACTGGTCGCGCTCCTGGGTGCCGATGGCGAACGGCATGTGCCGGGCACGCAGGCGCGGATGGCCGAAATTCTCGACGAACAGGTCGGGGCCACCGAACCAGCCGGAGAGGAACATGAACAGCTTGTCGCGCGAGCCCTGCAGGCTCTCCGGGTGCATGGCGCGCAGTTCGGCGAACTGCGGCACGGTGTCCATCAATTCGTAGAAACGGTCGCACAGCTTGCCGACGGTCGCTTCGCCGCCAATTTTTTCGTAGGTGGAGGTGGTCGTTTGTTCCATCCGTCGATTCTACCCGAGCCGCGCCACCTTGCGGTGCCGCCCGGGGCCGGCTAGATTGAAGCGACACCTGTTGCAGGAGTTGCGACGATGACCAGGGATCTTCTTGCCTACGACCGGTTCACGACCATTCTGGAATGGCTGCTCGCCGTCCGCGAACGGCGGATCGAAGTGGTCAACATCGTGCTGGTCCATGTCTGCCTGCACGACCAGCAGCGCCTGGGCGACACTTATGGTGCCAGCGAGGCCCACCAGATGCTGTCCGACCTGGCCGAGCACCTGCGCCAGGCCTGCCGCAAGTCCGACTTGGTGGCCCGCGACGGCACCGATTTCTGGATCCTCGTCCCTTATGAAGTGCCGGCCACCGTCGCCGAGCGGGTGGCGACCCTGGTCGAGGTGGCGGCCTACAACGGCCTGAACATCGTCGACCGCGACATCGGCTATTACTCGCTGACGCCTGCCGACGGCGAAATCGGCGAGGTGTTCACTTCGGGCGCCGCTTTCCTGGCCCACCTGAAGGCACACCGGCAGACGGCTTACCGTTGGTGCCACGCCGAACCGGCGCATTGAAGCGAGCCGGCCGCTCGCCGCTGCGCGCCGGCGCCTGAGCGGAACGTGCGCACTGCCCGCGACCGACGACGCCGGCCGGTTGCCAGGCCGGAACCAGGTGTTTCTTGCCATTGCCGATCAGATCGGCACGGCCCATTTCCTTCAGCGCCTCGCGCAGCAGCGGCCAGTTCTCGGCGTCGTGGTAGCGCAGGAAGGCCTTGTGCAGCTTGCGTTGGCGGCCGTTGCGCACGGCGCCGACGACTTCGCCGCCGTCGCGGTGCAGCTTCTTCAGCGGGTTCTTCTCGGTGTGGTACATCGTCGTCGCCAGCGCCATCGGCGTCGGTACGAACGCCTGCACCTGGTCGAGGCGGAAGTTGTTCTTCTTCAGCCATAGCGCCAGGTTGAGCATGTCTTCGTCGGTGGTGCCGGGATGCGCCGCGATGAAGTACGGGATCAGATACTGCTCCTTGCCCGCCTCGCGCGAGAAGCGGTCGAACAGCTGCTTGAAGCGGTCGTAGGCGCCGATGCCCGGCTTCATCATCTTCGACAGCACGCCTTCCTCGGTGTGCTCGGGGGCGATCTTCAGGTAGCCGCCGACGTGGTGGGTGACCAGTTCCTTGATGTACTCGGGCGAGCGCACCGCCAGGTCGTAGCGCAGGCCGGAGCCGATGGTGATGCGCTTGACCCCCTTGATCGCCCGTGCCCGACGGTACAGCGAGATCAGCTGCGAGTGATCGGTGTTCATGTTCTCGCAGATGTCCGGATAGACGCAGGACAGCCGGCGGCAGGCCGATTCGATCTTCTCGTCCTTGCATTTGAGGTGATACATGTTGGCGGTTGGGCCGCCCAAGTCCGAGACGGTACCGGTGAAACCCGGCGTCTTGTCGCGCATTTCCTCGATTTCGCGAATGATCGAATCTTCCGAGCGGCTCTGGATGATGCGCCCCTCGTGCTCGGTGATCGAGCAGAAGGTACAGCCGCCGAAGCAGCCGCGCATGATGTTGACCGAGAAGCGGATCATCTCCCAGGCCGGGATCTTGGCCTCGCCGTAGCTCGGATGCGGCCGCCGGGCGTAGTGAGCCTCGTAGACGCCGTCCAGTTCCTCGGTGGTCAGCGGGAACGGCGGCGGATTGAGCCAGACGTCGCGCTCGCCGTGCGCCTGGCGCAGGGCGCGGGCGTTGCCCGGATTGGATTCGAGGTGGAAGGTGCGCGAGGCGTGGGCATAGAGCACCGGGTCGTCCTTGACCTGCTCGTAGGCCGGCAGGCGGATCACGGTATGGGCGCGGCGCTCCTTGCGGGCCGCCAGACGCTGCTCGCGCGACAGCAGGCGCACCGGCTGGGCGCCATCGGCTGCTGCCGGCGTCGCGCAGCCGCTGGCCTGCTTGCTGTCTTCCATCGCATAGGGGTCGGCATGCTTGACCAGCGGTCCCGGGGTATCGACTTCGGTCGAATCCGTTTCGTCCCAGTCGTCGGACGGCAGCCAGCCGGCCGGCACCATGAAAGCCGTGCCGCGCAGGTCGCGGATGTCGGCGATACTCTCGCCCTTGGCCAGCCGGTGGGCGATTTCGACGATGGCCCGCTCGGCGTTGCCGAACACCAGCAGGTCGGCCTTGGAATCGGGCAGCACCGAACGGCGCACCTTGTCCGACCAGTAGTCGTAGTGGGCGATGCGGCGCAAGCTCGCTTCGATCGAGCCGATCACCACCGGCGTGCCGGAAAACGCTTCGCGGCAGCGTTGGGCATAGACGGTGACGGCACGGTCCGGGCGCTTGTTGGCCTCGGCGTTCGGCGTGTAGGCGTCATCGGAGCGGATCTTGCGGTCCGCCGTGTAGCGGTTGATCATCGAGTCCATGTTGCCGGCGGTGACGCCGAAGAACAGGTTGGGCTTGCCCAGCTCCTTGAAGGCGGCCGCGGAATGCCAGTCCGGCTGGCTGATGATGCCGACGCGGAAGCCCTGCTGTTCGAGCAGCCGCCCGATCAGGGCCATGCCGAAACTTGGGTGGTCGATGTAAGCGTCGCCGGTGACCAGGATGACGTCGCAGGAATCCCAGCCGAGGGCTTCCATTTCACGGCGGGACATCGGCAGGAAGGGGGCGGGGCCGAAACGGTGCGCCCAGAATTTGCGGTAGCCGAACAGCGGCTGCGGTGCTTGCTTGATTGAAACCATGGACTATTTTACCTGACGACCGACCGGACCAAGCTCGTTTCGACAGTGAAGTCGGGCAAGAGTTCGCCCCGCCGCGCCTCAGGCGCCGTTGCGCAGCAGCGCCAGCGGCGGTGTCGCCAGCAGCCGGCGCACCGCCCACCAGCCGATGGCGATCGCCGCCAGTGCCCCGCCCGGCGCTGCCAGCAGCGGCAACCACAGGGCCGGCGTCATTTCCAGCTGGAACACCTGGCGGGCGATCACCTGGCCGACAGCCAGCGCCCCGAGCGCCGCGATCAGGCCGGCGACGCCGCCGACCACGGCCAGCTCGACCAGCAGCGCGCTCGCCAGCTGGCGGCGGCGGGCGCCCAAGGCGCGCATCACCGCCAGGTCGTAGCGCCGCTCGTCGAGCACCGACAGCAAGGCCGAATACAGCACGATGCCGCCGGCCACCAGCGTGAACAGGAAGATGAAGCGCACCGCCCCGGCCACCTGCGCCATCACCGTGCGCAACTGCTCCATGGCGGCGGCGATGTCGATCACCGTCAGGTTCGGGAAACGGCCGACCAGCTCGACGCCGAGCCGGGCATTGGCCGCCGGCAGGTGGAAACTGGTGATGTAGCTGGCCGGCAGGTCGTCGATGACGCCCGACGGCGTCAGCACGAAGAAATTGACGCGCATCGAATCCCACGACAGCTTACGCAGGTTGCTGACGCGCACCGTGCGCTCGATGCCGGCGACCGAGAAGACCAGTTCGTCGCCGAGCGCGATGCCGAGCGTGCGCGCCAGACCCTCCTCGACCGACGCGACGCCCTGCCCTACCTCCGGTGCCGCGAACCAGCGCCCGGCGCTGACCAGGTTGCCCGGCGGCAGCGTGTCGCGCCAGGAGAGGTTGAATTCGCGCTCGATCAGGCGCTGGGCACGCTCGTCCTCTGGGTAGCTGGCCGCCGTCACCGGCCGCCCGGCGATGCTCAGCAGCCGCCCGCGCACCATCGGCGCGAGTTCGGTCACGACGCCGGCGGCGGCCAGGGCCTCGGTCACCGCCCCCCGCTGCTCCGGCTGGATGTTGATGATGAAGCGGTTCGGCGCGTCGGCCGGCATGCCATTGGCCCAGGCCTCGAGCAGTTCGCCGCGGGTGACGGTGAGCAGCAGCATGGCCATCAGTCCGATGGCCAGCGCCACGATCTGCAGGCTGGCGGCCGGCGCATGCCGCGTCAGGCTGGCCAGCCCCTGGCGCCAGCCGGGGCCGCCGGCACCGCGCAGGCGGGCGACGGCGGCCAGCACCAGGCGGGCAATGAGCCAGAAAGCCGCCAGTGCCCCGGCGAAGCCGCCGAGGGCCAGCATCCCCAGCTTGGGGTCGCCGGCGACGACGACGATCAGCCCGCCGAGCAGCACGAAGCCGAGCAGGTAGCCGCCGAGCAGGGACGGGCGCGGTGCGCCCAGTTCGCGGCGCAGCACGCGCAGCGTCGGCACCCGCGCCAGTTGCAGCAGCGGCGGCAATGCGAAACCGAACAGCAGCACCGCCGCCACCACCGCACCGTGGCCGAGCGGGCGCCAGCCCGGATAAGGCAGATGCACGGCGAACAATTCGATCAACCAGCGGACCAGCGCGAAATGCGCGGCGAAGCCGAGCAGGCCGCCGGCCGCCGTGGCCGCCAGCGCCAGCCACAGGAACAGCAGCGCATGCAGGCGCAGCAGGCGGTACTGCGTCATGCCCAGACAGCGCATCACGGCGCAGGCGTCGAGATGGCGCTGCAGGTAGCGGCGCGTCGCCAGGGCCACGGCGACGGCGGCGAGAATCACCGTGAGCAGCGTCGCCAGGCCGAGGAAGCGCTCGGCCCGATCGAGCGCGCTGCGGATTTCCGGCCGGGCATTGCGCGCATCCTCGAGCCGCTCGCCGCGTGCCAGGCGCGGTTCCAGCCAGGCGCGCAGGCCGTCGATGGTATCCGCCTCGCCGGCCACCAGCAGCCGGTAGCGCAGGCGCGAGCCGAACTGCACCAGGCCGCTGGCCGGAATGTCGTCGAGATGCATCAGCAGACGCGGTGCCAGGCTGAAGAAACTGATGCCGCGATCCGGCTCCAGCGTCAGGATCGCCGCCACTCGCAATTGCACCCGGCCGACCGTGACCCGGTCGCCGGGCCGTGCCTGCAACGCGGTGGCCAGGCGCTCGTCGAGCCAGGCGGTGCCAGGCTGCGGACCGCCCTCGGTCGGCGCGCCGGCTTCGCCCAGCTGGCGCGCCACCGACAGCCGGCCGCGCAGCGGATACGTGGCGCTGACCGCCTTGATGTCAGCCAGCTGCGCCCCGTCGGCAAAACTGACCATGCTCGGGAAGACCAGCGTCTCGGCGATCTCGGCTCGCCGCCGGCTGGCCTCGGCACGGTAGTCGGCGGCCAGCGGATGGTCGCCGACGATCACCAGGTCGCCGCCCATCAGCTGCTGCGCCTCGCGCTCCAGGGCCTGGCGCACGCGGTCGGCAAAGAAGCCGACCGCCGTCACCGCCGCCACCGCCACGCACAGCGCGGCGAACAGCAGGCGCAGTTCGCCGGAACGCAGTTCGCGGCCGAGCAGGCGCCAGGCCAGCGCGATCATGCGGGCACCGCCCAGCGGCTGCGGAATTCGGCCGGCGCCACCGCCGCCCCGTGCAGGTAGCCCTGCAGCTGCTGGCAGCCGAGCGCAGCCAGGAAAGCCGCCTGCTCCGGCGTCTCGACACCCTCGGCGACAACCTCGAAGCCGAGGCTGGCGGCCAGTTGCAGGATGGTCCGGATGATCGCCTCGTCACCGGCGTTGCTGCCGATGCCCATGACGAAGGAGCGGTCGATCTTCAACTGCTGCACCGGCAGCCGCTTCAGGTAGCCGAGCGAGGAATAGCCGGTGCCGAAATCGTCGAGCGCCAGGCTGACGCCGAGGTTGCGCAGGCGCTGTAGTTCGGCGCAGGCGTCGCCGACCCCCATCAGCACCGACTCGGTCAGTTCCAGCTTCAACTGCGCCGGGTTCATACCGGTTTCGGCCAGGATGCCGCGCAGCACATCGGCGAATTCCGGGCGTTCCAGCTGGCGCACCGAGACATTGACCGACACCGTCGGCAGCGTGAAGCCGGCCTGTTGCCAGTGCCGCACCAGGCGGCAGGTTTCGCGCAGCACCCAGGTGCCGAGCGGGACGATGAGGCCCGACTCCTCGGCCAGGGGGATGAAGCGGTTGGGCATGACCAGACCGAGTTCCGGGCTGTGCCAGCGGACCAGCGCCTCGGCGCCGGCCAGCCGGCCGCTGGCGGTCGCCACCTGCGGCTGCAGGTACACGGCGAACTCGCCGTGCTCAAGCGCGCGGCGCAGCAGGTTTTCCATCTGGATGCGGGCCTGCGCGTCGCGCGTCATCTCCGGCGTGTAGAAATGGAACTGCCCGCGGCCGACCGCCTTGGCCCGATACATCGCGGTATCGGCATTGCGCAGCAGTTCGACCACGGTCGCGCCATCGCGCGGGAACAGGCTGATGCCGACCGACGGCGACAGGAACAGTTCATGGCCGCCGAGGCGGAACGGCTGCTCGAAGGCATCGACGATCTCGCCGGCGACGATCGCCACCTCGTCCTCGTTGCGCACCCGCTCCATCAAACAAATGAACTCGTCGCCGCCGAGGCGGGACAGCATGTCGACCAGGCGCAGCTGCTCCGAGAGCCGGGCGGCCACCGAGACCAGCAGTTCGTCGCCGACACCGTGCCCGAGCGAGTCGTTGACCTGCTTGAACTGGTCGAGATCGACGAACAGCACGGCCAGCTGCTGGTCGCTGGCGGCCGCTTCGCGCAGGCTTTCCTCGAGGCGTTCGATGAAGCAGCGGCGGTTGGCCAGGCCGGTCAGCGGATCGTGATAGGCGAGGTAGTTCAACTTGCTCTCGGCCTGGCGGCGCTCGCCGATCTCGCCCTGCAGCTGGCTGTTGGTCCGCTTGAGTTCCTCGGTGCGCGCCTCGACCTGCAGTTCCAGCGTATCGCGTGCCGCCTTGATGCGCCCTTCCTGCTCGGTCAGGATGCGCTGGGCGCGGCGGACGACGACGTACTGCATGACGAACAGCAGGGCGAACACGGCGAAGACGCCGGCCGTCACGCCCCACAGGCTGCGCTGCAACTGGCGCATGAACGGCGTGACTTCCTGGTACAGCTCGAACACCCCTTCGATCGCCCCGTCCCGACCCACGGCCGGAATGTAGCTGGACAACAGATGGACATCGGCACGCTCGCCATCGAAGGACACGAAGTTGCTGCGCTGTTCCAGCTTGCTGGTGATGCCGCCACCCATCGCGCTGCGGAAACCGTCGTGTGCCAGCCGCACTTCGCCGATCTGCGCCGGATTGCCGGCGAAGACAGTGACCCCGAGGCGGTTGTAGATCTTGACCTGGATCACCGCGGTATTGCGCATCAGCCCGACCACCTGGGCGCGCAGCGCCGCCACCTCGGGCGACC
>DASUZG010000356.1:0-6105 GCA_036376995.1 Azonexus sp.
CTGGGCGTCGGCCCGGCCTCCTCGCTCGGCAACCGCAGCAACGACAGCTACATCACCTCCAAGCTGAAGGCCCGCCTGGTCGATTCCAACCAGCTCTCGGCCAACCACGTCAAGGTCGTCACCGAGCGCGGCATCGCCTACCTGATGGGCATCGTCAACGAGCGCGAGAGCAAGGTCGCGGTGGCCGTCGCCCGCACCACGTCCGGCGTGCTGAAGGTGGTCAACCTGATGGAAATCGTCGACGAAGCCGAGACCCGGCGCCTCGACATCCTCGGCTCGCGCAACCCGCCGCCGCAAACGGCACCGGTCGAAACCCGCTGATTCTTCCACCACCGCGGCCTTCGGGGGAAAAGCCATGAACCTGGAAAAAGTCGTCTTCGGTTTCTTCATCGTTCTGGCGGCGACGCTGAACTTCGGCTTTTTCATCGGCGACATCGACCGCCCGGAGCTGCACCACGTCAATGAGCTGGCGGCGGCGCTGATCGTCAGCCTGATCGCCACCGTGCTCAAGTTCGGCGACCGCACCCAGATCGGCGCCATCCACCTGTCCACCAGCCTGGTCGCCGACCTGCAGCTGATCGCCGCGGCCATCACCTGGACCATCGCCGTCCATGTCACCGGCGAAGGCATGACCCCGTCCGTCACCTCCAGCGTCGTCTCGCTGTCCGGCGGCGCGCTGTTCGCCAACATCGTCTCGGTCGTCATCCTGATCGTCGAAACCGTGATGCTGCGCCGCTGACGCGGAGCCGGCCATGGTCAACAGCGCCTTCTTCATCGTCCTGCGCCGCATGCGGGCGCCGCTGATCGTGCTGATCGGCCTCTACGCCGTCTCCGTCGTCGGCCTGACGCTGGTGCCCGGCATCGACGCCAGCGGCCGGCCGGCGCCGCCGCTCAGTTTCTTCCACGCCTTCTACTTCGTCAGCTACACCGCCACCACCATCGGCTTCGGCGAAATTCCCAACGCCTTTTCCGATGCCCAGCGGCTGTGGGTCACTGTCTGCATCTATCTGACCGTACTCGGCTGGTCCTATGCCGTGATCACGCTGATCGCGCTGCTGCAGGACAAGGGCTTCCAGAACACGCTGACCACCAACCGCTTCATCCGCCGTGTCCGCCACCTGCGCGAGCCGTTCTACCTGATCTGCGGCTGCGGCGAGACCGGCGGCCTGATCGCACGCAACTTCGACCGCCTCGGCCAAGTCTTCGTCGTCCTCGAAAAGGACGAACTGCGCGTGCAGGAACTCGACCTGCAGGATTTCAAGACCGACACGCCGGCCCTGGCGGCCGATGCGCAACTGCCGGACAACCTGGTGGCGGCCGGCCTGACCCACGCCAAGTGCCGCGGCGTGCTGGCCGTCACCGACAACGAGCTGGCCAATCTCGGCATCGCCATCGCGGTCCGTCTGCTCAACCCGAAAATCCCCGTCATCGCCCGCGCCCGCAGCCCGTCGGTGGCGGCCAACATGGCCTCGTTCGGCACCAACCACATCATCAATCCCTTCGAGCGCTTCGCCGAGCACCTGGCCGAGGCGGTCGCCGCCCCGGAACGCTTCCGCCTCGCCGAACTGCTGACCGGCCTGCCCGGCACGCCGATCCCCGAGCCGCACCGGCCGCCCCGCGGCCACTGGATCATGTGCGGCTACGGCCGCTTCGGCCATGCCGTGGCCCGCCACCTGCAGCCGACCGGCATCACGCTGACCATCATCGACCCCGGCCAGGCCGACGCCGACCGCAACATCGTCGGCGACGGCACCGAGGCGCTGACGCTGCGCCAGGCCGGCATCGACACGGCGCTCGGCATCATCGCCGGCACCGACAACGACGTGAACAACCTGTCGATCGCCGTCACCGCCACCGAACTCAAGCCCGAGCTGTTCGTCGTCGTGCGCCAGAACCTGGCCGCCAACAACGTGCTGTACGAAGCCTACGATGCCGACTTCAGCATGGTGCCGAGCCGCATCGTCGCGCAGGAAGGCATCGCCATCCTGACCACGCCGCTGCTGGCCCGCTTTCTCGGCCGCCTGCGCGAGTGCGACGAAGCCTGGTGCCGTGCCCTGGCCAGCCGCCTGCAGGATCTCGGCGACGGCCTGACGCCGACCGTCTGGAGCATCCGCCTGAACGCCTCGGAAGCGCCGGCGGCCCGCCAGGAACTGATGTATCGCGGCAGCTTCCGGCTCGGCGACATCCTGCGCGACGCCTCCGAACGCAGCGAGCAACTGCCGGCGGTGACGCTGCTGGTCGACCGCGACGACCGTCTGCACCTGCTGCCGGACGACGACTTCCGCCTAGCCGCCGGCGACCACCTGCTGTTCGCCAGCTCGCTGCCGGTGCTGCACAAGCTGAAACTGACGCTGCAGAACGCCAACGAACTCGACTTCGTGCTCGACGGCGAACAGGAACCCGGCAGTTGGCTCTGGCAATGGCTGCACCGCCGCCGCAACGGGCGTCCGCCCGCCCCCTCCCGCTGACCTGGCGGACCGCCTATTTCAGAAAGGCCTCGATCTGCTGCAGCAGTTCCGGATCGTCCGGCCGGACCTTGCTGCCGTAGGCCACCACCCGGCGTGCGTCACGATCGATCAGGTACTTGTGGAAATTCCACTGCGGCCGGCTGCCGGTGCGCTCGGCCAGTTGCCGGTAGAAGGGATTGGTCTCGGGCCCCTTGACCACGCTCTTGGCCAGCATCGGGAACTCGACGCCGTAGGTGAGCCGGCAGAAGTCGGCGATTTCCTGGTCGCTGCCCGGCTCCTGCTCGCCGAAATCGTTGGACGGAAAGCCGAGTACCACCAGGCCGCGCCCGCGCAGGCGGGCGTAGAGGTCTTCCAGGCCCTCGTACTGCGAGGTGTAGCCGCAATAGCTGGCGGTGTTGACGACCAGGATCACCCGCCCCTGGTACTGGCACAGCGATTGCGGCTTACCGTCCTGCAATCCGGGAAAGCGGTGGTCGAGCAGCGCCGGGCAGGCGGCGGCAGCCACTGCCGGCAGCATGCCCAGCGACAGCAGGCCGGCGATGCCGGCCCAGCGTTTGACGATGGCGAACATGGGCGACTCCTGATCGGGCGGCCGGCCGTCCGGCCACCTACTGTTGTCTGGGAGCCGCGTGCCCGGCTTACGGTTCCCCGGCAGGCTGCCGGCAGTACCCGTTCGGCACTAGAATGTCGGCCTTCGCCACCTGCCGCCTTCGCCATGACCTACGCCCCGCCCGCCTTCGAAGCCAAGATCTGCCCGCCCGCGCAACTGGCCGCCCGCGCCGCCAGCCTGGCCCGGCCGCTGGTGTTCACCAACGGCTGCTTCGACATCCTGCACCGCGGCCACGTCACCTACCTCGCCCAGGCGGCCGCCCTCGGCGCGGCGATGGTGGTGGCCCTGAACAGCGACGCCTCGGTCAAGCGCCAGGGCAAGGGCGACGACCGCCCGGTCAATGCGCTGGACGACCGCCTGGCGGTGATGGCGGCGCTCGACTGCGTGGCGCTGGTCACCTGGTTCGACGAGGACACGCCGCTGCAGCGCATTCTCGAATGCCGGCCGGAAATCCTGGTCAAGGGCGGCGACTGGCCGGTGGAACGCATCGTCGGCGCGCCGGAAGTGCGCGGCTGGGGCGGCACGGTGCATTCGATCCCGTTCATCCACCAGAAATCGACAACCGCGCTGCTGGAAAAAATACGCCGGCTTTAGGCCGGCGTCCGGTGCTGCGTGAGGGGAGCAGTGATGCTCAGCCGCCGAGAGCGGCCTTCAGCGACTGCACTTCCTCCTGCGATTCCTCGATGATCTCGGCCAGCGTCTCGGCATCGAACAGGCTGTCGAGCATCGAGGTGTCCACCGCCCCGTCGAGTTCCGGATCGCGCCAGCTGGCGCTGCGGTTGGCGATCTTGTTGGCAACGTAGAGGACGTCGGACAGCGTCTTGACTTCGCTGATCTCGCGGTCGGTCTCGTGTTCCTGCACGGCGACCAGCACCGATTCCGGCGAGCCGAGGGCCGACAGCAGCGCGTGGCCGATGTTGTCGTGCCAGCCGACCAGCAGTCCGTGCAGCTCGGCCTTGTCGGCGACCAGTTCCGGGAAGTTGGCGGCGCGCGACATCAGGTAGAAGACGCCGAGGTCGTGCACCAGGCCGGCGAACATCGCCTCGTCGCCGTTGATGCGGGCCAGCTTCTTGGCCAGCACGCGGCACAGCGCCGCGACGTGCGAGGTGTGCTCCCACAGCTTCTTCGACAGGTCCTCGAACGGGTGCATGTGCTTGGACTGCAGCAGCTGCTCCATGGCCACGGCGAAGGACACCGTGCGCACCGCCTCCATGCCGACGCGGACGATGGCGCTCTTGACGTCGGCGACTTCGCGGCCGGACGGATTGAGGGCCACCGAGTTCGACATGCGGATGATCTTGGTGCTCATCAGCGGCTCGGCGCCGACCAGCTTGGCCAGCTGTTCGACGCTCAGGTTGGGATCCTTGAGCGCGGTGCGTACCTGGAAGGTGATGTCGAGGAAAGTCGGGAAGGTGATTTCACTGCCCGACAGATCGCGGGCGATGTCTTCGAGAATCTTGAAGGTGACGGAGTTGGCCATGCTGCTTTCCTGTGGGGCAACGTGCTGCGTAAGGGTCGGCGGCCGGCGCCGCGGCGCCGGCCAGCCAGGCTCAGAACGGGATGTCGTCGCCCAGGTCGTCGAAGGAGGGCTTCGGCTTGTTCTTCGGCGGCGCCGGCGCGTAGTCGGTCGGCTCGTCGTAGCCGCCACCGCCGCCGGAGGCCGGAGCACCCATGCCCTGGCGGCCGCCGAGCATCTGCATTTCGACGGCTTCGATTTCGGTGGTGTAACGGTCCTGGCCGTCCTTGTCCTGCCACTTGCGGGTCTTGATGCGGCCCTCGAGGTACACCGCCGAGCCCTTCTTCAGGTACTGGCCGGCGATCTCGGCGAGCTTGCGGTAGAAGACCACGCGATGCCACTCGGTGATCTCGCGCTTCTCGCCGCTGTTCTTGTCCTTCCAGCTCTCCGTGGTGGCCAGGCGGATGTTGCAGACGGCGTCGCCGCTTGCCGTGTAGCGGGTTTCCGGGTCGGCGCCCAGATTGCCGACGAGAATCACCTTGTTGACCGATGCCATGCCTGTATCTCCTAGTTCCCGTGCGTGCGCCGGCCGGGCCGGCACGCTTGAATGCAAAGCACGCATTGTAATTGCGGGGGCGGGCCGCCGCCAGCCTTCCGCACGCGCGGCCGGCAGCCGCCGCCGGCGATTTTTGCGCCATCGCTGTAACTAATCGCCGGCGCCGGCGACTAAACTGCAGGCATCCTGCGGAGCAGCGTCATGCGCGACACCTTCCCCCTGCTGGTCAAGAGCGATTTCCCGCCGATCCGCCGCCGCCGGCTGGAGACGCTGCAGGCCAATCTCGGCTACCGCTGCAACCAGTGGTGCACGCACTGCCACGTCGCCGCCGGCCCCAAGCGGACCGAGCAGATGGCCTGGGAGACGATGGAACTGCTGCTCGCCTTCGCCGCGCGGCAGGCGGTGCCGACGCTGGATCTGACCGGCGGCGCGCCGGAACTGAATCCGCACTTCCGCCGCCTGGTGACTGCCGCCCGCGCCCAGGGCCTGCACGTGATCGACCGCTGCAACCTGACCATCCTCGGCGAACCCGGGCAGGAAGACCTCGGCGAATTTCTCGCCGGCCGGCAGGTCGAGATCACTGCCTCGCTGCCCTGTTATCTCGAGGACAACGTCGACCGCCAGCGCGGCGCCGGCGTCTTCCGCCGCAGCCTAGACGGCCTGCGCCGGCTGAACGCCCTCGGCTACGGCCTGCCCGACAGTGGCCTGACGCTCAACCTGGTGTACAACCCGCTCGGGCCGACCCTGCCGCCCGACCAGACCATGCTGGAAGCAGCCTACAAGGAGCAGCTGGCGACCCGCTACGGCATCGTCTTCACCCGGCTGTTCGCGCTGGCCAACATGCCGATCCAGCGCTTCGGCAGCACGCTGATCTCCAAGGGGCAGTTCGAGGACTACATGGAACTGCTCAAGAACGCCTACCAGCCGCAAAACCTCGAATCGGTGATGTGCCGGAACCTCGTCTCGGTGGACTGGCGCGGGTATGTCTACGACTGCGACTTCAATCAGATGCTGG
>DASUZG010000357.1:0-16861 GCA_036376995.1 Azonexus sp.
TGCATCAGGTTGGCCACCCGGCGGATGCTGGCCACCACTTCCTCCATGGTCCGCCCGGCCTGATCGACCTGGCGGTTGCCGACTTCGACCTTCTCCACCGAGTCGGAAATCAGGCCCTTGATCTCCTTGGCCGCCGCCGCACTGCGCTGCGCCAGGTTGCGCACTTCGGTCGCCACCACGGCGAAGCCGCGGCCCTGCTCGCCGGCCCGCGCCGCCTCGACGGCGGCGTTCAACGCCAGGATGTTGGTCTGGAAGGCAATGCCGTCGATGACGCCGATGATGTCGCCGATCTTGCTGCTCGAACGGTGAATGGCGCTCATGGTGTCGACCACCTGGCCGACCACCTCGCCACCGCGCACCGCCACCTCCTGCGCGGCGCCGGCCAGCTCGCTGGCCTGGCGGGCATTGTAGGCATTCTGCTTGACCGTGCCGGTCAGCTCTTCCATGCTCGAGGCGGTTTCCTCGAGGCTGCTGGCCTGCTCTTCGGTGCGTGCCGACAGGTCCTGGTTGCCGGCGGCGATTTCCTTGGCGGCGGTGTTGATCGCGTCGGTCGCTCCCTTGATCGCCAGGACGATCTGCTGCAGCTTGTCCACGGTGGTGTTGGCATCGTCCTTGAGCTGGCCGAGCATGCCCTGGTAATCGCCGTCGATTTTCTGCCGCAGGTCGCCCTGCGACATGCGGGCGAGCATCGCGCCGACATCCTCGAGCGCCGCGGCGCTGGCCTCGAGCAACTGGTTGATGCCGCCGGACAGGTCGCGGAAGAAGCCGCTCATCCGCGAACTGTCGATGCGCTTGCTGAAGTCGCCGGCCACCGCCGCGGCGATGATGCCGGCCACCTCGCGCTCGACCTCGACTTCGGCGGTGCGATCGCGCCACTCGACGACGGTGCCGAGGCGTTCGCCACGCTCGTTGATGATCGGACTGGCGGCCAGCGCGAAATAGCGGCCGCCGATGTTCATTTCGTTGCGATGGGTGCCCTGCAGCGTGGCCAGCAGGTTGCGCTGGTGCGCCGGCTGGCGGTGGTACTGGTCGAAGCTGGAGCCGAGGATGGCATCGGCACGGAAGTCCGGCAGCACCTTGCGGATGTCGCTTTCGGCCTGGCGCATCATGTCCAGCACCGAGGCGTTGCAGTAGATGATGGTGCCGGCCGGATCGGCGACCATGACGTTGTTCGAAGTCACGTCCAGCGCCACCTTGATGCGCATGGTCTCGTCCGCCGCACGGCGCTCCTCCTCGATGCGGCTCTTCAGGTCGGCCTGCATCTTGGCCAGTGCGCGTTGCAGTTCGGTGACCTCGTCGTCGCCCTCGATGGTGATCCGGTTGTCGAGGTGGCCGGCCGCGACAGCGTCGGCGATGCGGATGGTCTCGCTCAGCGGGCGGGTGATGCTGCGCCCGAAGACGTAGGCGAAGGCCGCCACCAGCAGCGTCACCAGCAGCGCCAGGCCGCTCAGCCAGTAGGTGGTCGACTCGGTCGTCTGACGGGCGCCGTCGAACAGTTCGCGGCCGCTGTCGGCGTAATACTGGTACAGCGCCTCGGCCGCCTGCGTGGCCTTGGCATAGGCCGGCCGCAGCGCACCGGCATAGATCTCGGCCGCCCGGTCGTAGTCGCCGGCGTTCAGCGCCTCGGCAGCCGGCAGCAGGCCGTCCTGGACGTAGGTGGCACGGGCCCGGCGGTAGCTCTCGGCCAGCTCGCTTTCGCGCTCGTTCAGCGTGCGGGCGACAAACTGCTGCCACAGGCCGTCAATCGCCTTGCGGTTCTTTTCCATCGCCTGGACATGCAGGCCGACGTCGTGGTCGTGCTTGGCCGCCTGCTGGCCGGACGGGTCGTGCAGCAGGCCGCCGGAAATCTGCAGGTTGTTCTCGGCCATCAGCGTCTGGATCCGCAGCACCAGCGCGCCCGGCTCCATCTTGTCCACATAGACCGCCTCGCTGGTCCGGCTGAGGTCGCGCAGGTAGGTGACGGCGACCACCACCAGCACGGTGAACCAGAAGGCCATGCCCAGCGCCTGCCAGGTCAGACGGGTACGAATCCGCAAATTGTTCAGCATCGTCAAATCCCTTGTTCCCTAGGTCGACGCCGCGGCGTCGTCGATCAATTCCATCTCGGCGCTGGCCATCAGGCGCTCGATGTCGGTCACGATCATCATCCGGTCCTCCTGCGCGGCCAGGCCGACGATGTACTTGGTGTCGAAAGAGCCGGAAAACTCCGGGGCCGGCCGGATCTGCGCCTGATTGAGCGAGATCACGTCGGACACGCTGTCGACCACGGCGCCGATGACCCGGCCGGCGACATTGAGGATGATGACCACCGTAAACGGCGTGTACTCGACCTTGCCGAGCTGGAACTTGATGCGCAGGTCCACCACCGGCACGATGGTGCCGCGCAGGTTGATGACGCCCTTGATGAACGGCGGCGCCTGGGCGATCAAGGTCGGCGGCTCGTAGCCGCGGATTTCCTGGACCTTGAGGATGTCGATCGCGTACTCCTCGCTGCCCAGCGTAAAGGTCAGGTATTCGCAGGCGACCAGATCCTCGTCCGGCACCGCCGCGCTGCCTTGCGTCCTCACTTCCATGTCTTGCTCCTCATTGCCGCACTCATCCTGCCTTCTGCCCTTTCGCCCGGGCCATGCCGGCGACCGCCGGGACGTCGAGAATCAGCGCCACATGCCCGTCGCCCATGATGGTCGCGCCCGAGATGCCGGGCACCCGGCGGTAATTGGCTTCCAGGCTTTTGATCACGACCTGGTGCTGGCCGAGCAGGGCATCGACGAACAACGCCGCCTTGCCGCCATCGGCGCCGATGACGACCATGATGCCCTCGGTGAAATCGGCCCATGCCGACGGCAGGCCGAACAATTCGTGCAGCACGACCACCGGCAGGTATTCACCGCGCACCTGGATCACCCGGCCCTGGTTGGCCAGCGTCCGGATATCGTCGGCCTGCGGCTGCAGCGACTCGATGACGTAGGACAGCGGCAGGATGTAGGTCTGGTCGCCGACCGCCACCGACATGCCGTCGAGGATGGCCAGCGTCAGCGGCAAGCGCACGGTCATCCGGGTACCGACGCCGAGCATCGATTCGATCTCGATGCGGCCACCGAGCGCCTGGATATTGCGGCGGACCACGTCCATGCCGACACCACGCCCGGAAACGTCGGTCACCTGCTCGGCGGTCGAGAAGCCGGCTTCGAAGATCAGGCTGAAGACCTCCTGGTCGCTCATCTGCTCCGACACCGCCAGGCCGCGCTCGCGCGCCTTGGCCAGGATTTTCTGGCGCGGCAGGCCGGCGCCGTCGTCGCCGACCTCGATGACGATGTTGCCGCCCTGATGGCTGGCCTTCAGCGTGATCGTGCCGACCGGACGCTTGCCGGCGGCGACGCGCCGCTCCGGCGACTCGATGCCATGGTCCAGGCTGTTGCGGATCAGGTGGGTCAGCGGATCGGCAATGCGCTCGATCAGGCCCTTGTCGAGTTCCGTCGCTTCGCCCGAGGTCTTCAGCTCGACCTGCTTGCCGAGCTTGGCCGAGAGGTCGCGGACGACGCGCGGAAAACGCGAGAAGACGAAGGAAATCGGCAACATCCGGATCGACATCACCGATTCCTGCAGGTCGCGGGTATTGCGTTCCAGCTGCACGATGCCGCCCAGCAGCCGCTCCGGCGCCGCCTCGCCCATCTGCGTCGCCGTCTGCAGCAGCATCGCCTGGGTGATCACCAGTTCGCCGACCAGGTTGATCAACTGATCGACTTTTTCGACGCTGACCCGGATCGACGAATCGACCGCCGCCCGGCCCGCGGCCTTGCCGCCGCCGGCCGGCGGCGGCGGCGGTTGCGGCGCCACTACCGGCGCAACCTCGACGGGCGGCGCCGGCAGCGGCACGAAAAAGCCGTACCCCTCGCCCTCGTCGGCTGGCGCCGGCACCTGTGCCTCGGCCGATACGGTAGCCGGCGGCAGCGGTTCGAAAAAGCCGTAGCCGGCCTCTGGTTCGGCTT
Source organism: Azonexus sp. (assembly GCA_036376995.1). Taxonomy (GTDB): domain Bacteria; phylum Pseudomonadota; class Gammaproteobacteria; order Burkholderiales; family Rhodocyclaceae; genus Azonexus. Next base: position 3,990 of record DASUZG010000357.1, read on the forward strand.
CCGGCGCCGACACGGCCGGCGGCGGATCGAAGAACCCATAGCCCTCGTCACCGGCCACTGACACCGCCGGAGTATCGGCAGGCGCCGTCAGTGGGACGAAGAAACCGTAACCCTCGGTTTCCTCCGGGGCACCCGGCGCATCGGGGAAGAACCCGAAATCGGCCGCCGTACCGCCAACCTCGACCAGGGCCTCTTCGGCAACCCGCCAGGCACCGTTCTCGGCGATGAAATCGATGGCTTCGGAAAAATCATCGGGAGCAACCGCGGTCGTCAGCCGCAACTTCCAGAAGCCGACACCGTGATCCTCGGCATCGGGGCGACTGAGCACCTCCAGTTCGCCGTGGCTGCGCAGTTCCTCAAGCAGCCGCTCGACGCCGTCGCCTTGGGCCGACACTTCGGTCGGGACGAATTCGATGCCGAACGAATGCCGGCACGCCGGAGGTGGCTCGGCCGCCGGCTCGGAAACGGACGGTGTGACCACCGGAGCAGCCGGACCGCCCGACGGCACCGGTGCGGGTACCGGCGGAGCCACCCGCGCCGTCCGCGGGGCGGCCGGCGTCCCGCCAGGGCCGTCGGAAAGCTGGCGCAGGCGGGCACAGATGCCCTGCACGGCCCGGCTATCGACCGTGCCCCGCCCTTGGTGGGCTTCCAGCATGCTGCGCAGCAGATCGCCGGACTCAAGGAAGGCATCGACCATGTCGGGGCGCAACCCGAGTTCCTGCTTGCGGATACGATCGAGCAGGTTTTCCAGGATATGGGTGGTCTCGGCCAGATCGGTGAAGCCGAAAGTACCGGCACTGCCCTTGATCGAATGGGCTGCCCGGAAAATGGCGTTGAGCTGCTCGGCCTCCGGATTGGCGACATCCAGATCGAGCAACAAGGCCTCCATTGCCGCCAGGTGCTCCGCCGACTCGTCGAAGAACACCTGGTAGAACTGACTCATGTCGATAGCCACGCTACCCCCTCACCATGGCCAGAACGCGCCGGGCTGAATCGATGTCGGCGAACGCAGCCCCGATCCCGGCACGCCGCCCGGCACTCAGCCGATCACCTTGCGCACGACTTCGATCAGCTTCTGCGGATCAAAGGGCTTGACCAGCCAGCCGGTCGCACCGGCGGCCCGGCCCTGCGACTTCATGGCATCGGAGGATTCGGTGGTCAGCATCAGGATCGGCGTCGAGGCATATTGCGGCAGCGCGCGCAGCGTCTTGATCAGGGTCAGGCCATCCATGCGCGGCATGTTCTGGTCGGTCAGGACCAGATTCACGGCTCGGGCCTTGGCCTTCTCCAGCCCGTCCATGCCGTCGACTGCTTCCACGACGTCGTAGCCGGCGCTCTTCAGGGTGAAGGTCACCATCTGGCGGATGGATGCGGAATCATCGACTGCGAGCACGGTTTTCGCCATATTTCCCTCTTTCTTCAATCACTTAAATTCATTTTCACAGAGCCGGAACGGCGCTGTGCTCAGCCCGGCGTGCCTTTGCCCGGCGCCGGCAGGCGCAGCCCGCCATCGAGCTCGTCAGCACCGGAAATACTGGACTCCGGCCCCTCCTCCTGCAGGATGGCCAATTCCGTCTTCTGATTCAGGACGACGATGCTGATTCGCCGATTGACCGAGTTGAGCGGGTCATTCTTGTCGAACAGCAGGGTCGAGGCCAGTCCGACCACGCGTAGAACCTTGGTGTCGCCCATACCGCCGGCGACCAGTTCGCGCCGCGAGGCATTGGCCCGGTTGGCCGACAGTTCCCAGTTCGAGAAGCCGCCAGTGCCGCCGACGAACGGCGCGGCATCGGTATGTCCAGCCAGGCTGATGCGGTTGCTGACGCCATTCAGGGCCTTGCCGATCTGGCGCAGGATGTCGCGGGTGTAGGGTTTGAGCTCGGAACCGCCGGAATCGAACATCGGCCGGTTCTGTTCATCGACGATCTGGATGCGCAGCCCTTCCGAGGTGATGTCGAGCAGCAACTGCTTCTTGAACTGCGCCAATTGCGGACTCTGCTCGATCATCTTCTCGATGTCGGCCTTGAGCGCCTCCAGCCGCTCCTGCTCCTTGCGCTGGAATTCACGCTGCGCTTCCTTGGCATATGCGGTATTTCTCTTGACTTCGATATCGCCTTGCTTGACCTGGCCGGACTGGCGCGTCAGATCCTTGCCGCCGCCCTTCAAGATGCTGGTCGCATCGCCCGAGCCCTCGCCGCCGGAATGGGCGACCTTGAGCGGGTTCTGGAAATAATCGGCGATGCCCTGCAGATCGCCCTTCGCCGTCGAGCCGAGCAGCCACATCAGCAGGAAGAAGGCCATCATCGCCGTCACGAAGTCGGCATAGGCAATCTTCCAGGCGCCGCCATGGCCACCACCGGCGACCACCTTCTTGCGCTTGATGACTATCGGACGGGTGGAATCGTCGCTCATCCGGACACCTTATCGCTGGCCGACAAGATCACTTGCCCTTGCGTGCCTTGAGTTCTTCCTCGAGCGCCCGGAACGACGGCCGGGCATGCGAATCGAGGGTCTTGCGACCGAACTCGATCGCCACTTGCGGGGCATAGCCGGACATCGAGGCCAGCAGAACCATCTTGATGCACTTGTAAATGGTCGAGCCCTCGTGCGCCTTTTGCTCCATCAGGCTGGCCAACGGCGCCACGAAACCGTACGAGATCAGAATACCGAGGAAGGTGCCGACCAGCGCACCGCCGATCATCTTGCCCAGCACCGCCGGCGGCGAGCCGACCGAGCCCATGACGTTGACCACGCCCATGACGGCGACGACGATACCGAAGGCCGGCACGCCATCGGCCACCTTCTGCATCACATGGCCCGGTTCGGCCACTTCATGGTGGTGCGTCTCCAGTTCGACGTCCATCAGGCTTTCGATCTCGACCGTGTTGAGATTGCCGCCAACCATCATGCGCAGGTAATCGGTCATGAACTCGATCACATGGTGATCCGCGACGATCTCCGGGTACTTGCTGAAGATCGGGCTCGCCTCGGGGTTCTCGACGTCCCCTTCAATCGACATCAGACCTTCCTTGCGCACCTTGGACAGGATTTCGTACAGCAAGGCCAGCGTGTCGACGTAGAAGGCGGTGGTGAATTTGGAGCCCTTTAGCGCCCCCGGAACGGCGGCGACGGTGGCCTTGATGACCCGGATGTCGTTACCGGCCAGGAAGCCACCGATGGTCAGACCCACGATGGCGACGTATTCGGCGGGAACCCAAAGCGCCAGCAGACTGCCGTGCAGGGCGTAGGTTCCCAGCGACGAGGCCAGAATGATGACGTAACCGACGAGAAGAAACATGCAGAGCCCCCTGGGGCGCCAGCGGGCCGCCGGCGCAGACGCGCGTATTTTTTGCTTCCGCTATTGTATCCACAGGCCTTGTCGCTGTGCAAAGGAAGAACGGCGCTGGCGCCGCACCGGCGGCCGCCCGCCGCTTCGGTGCTAAACTGAGGCAATTCCAACAGCTCCCGAGATCGTGATCAGCTACTGCACCCGATGCGGGTCCGGCGTATCGTTCATCGTCCCCGCGGGCGATAGCCTGCCGCGGCACGTATGCAACGTCTGCGGCCACATCCACTACGAGAATCCGCGCCTTGTCATTGGCTGCGTGGCTGAATACGACGGCCGGATTCTGCTGTGCCGGCGCGCCATCGAACCGCGCCGCGGATTCTGGACACTGCCCGCCGGCTTCATGGAGAACGGTGAAAGCACGGCCGCCGCCGCCAGCCGCGAAACGCACGAGGAAGCCGGCGCCCGGATCATCATCGATGCACCGTTCGCGATGGTCAGCATCGCCCACATCAACCAGGTGCATCTCTTCTATCGCGGACGCCTCGCGACGCCGGACTACTCGGCCGGCGAAGAAAGCCTCGAGGTGGCACTGTTCGCCCCGCACGAAATTCCGTGGACGGAACTGTCCTTTCGCAGCGTCAGCCTGTGCCTGGAAAAATACCTGGACGACCGCAAACGCGGCCATTACGCATTCCACGATGCGGAACTGGCCCCGAGCGCTCCCTTGGCGCTCAGTCAAGGCGGCTGACGTGCACCGGCACGGTGGCCCGCACCGGGCGCCGCTGCCATTCGGAAGGCCACGGCGTCAGGCGCACTGCCTGAGCGATCATGGCCACCACCGCTTCATCGAGCCGGGCGTGGCCGCTGCTACGCTCCAAGCGGACATGCGGCCCACCATCACCCACTGCAGCGACAACACCGACCACGACCTCGCCGGCCATCCCCTGAGCCTGCAGCGCCTCCGGATAATGGCGGAATTGCCGCGCCTGACGCGCAACTGCCAAGCGGTACTGGCTCACGGATTCTTCAGCCAGCTCGCCCGACGCCGCCTCGCTCGCCGCCGCCACTACCGCTGACGGCGAACCCGGCCCGGTCGCGGCAGGAGCCTGTTTTTGCGCCCGCGGACCGGCTGCCGCTGACGGAACATTGCGCGCCGGCAGGCCATGCCCGGTCGCTGCTTCCCGGGGCGGCTCCAGCGGCCGGCTGACGGCACGGCGCAACTCGACCATGACCATCTGCCCGCCCGTATCGCGCACGCCAAGCAGATTCGGCCATGGCGACTGTCCTAGCAGTACGAGCAGATGAATGGCGACGGAGGCGGCCAGGGCACGGGCCAGAGTACAGCCGCGCCGCCTCTCCGAAAACGGCAAGCCCCCGCACGCCATTGACGAACGGGGGCTTGCTTCCGCCATGATGGAGGCGGCCTCGACAGCTTTACTTGCCGAGGTTGCGGGACTCTTCGTCCATCTTGCTCGAATACATCTTGCCCATGACGACACCGATCACCAGCACGCCAACAATAACGGCCAGGCTCATCAGGCCGATATCGCTCTTAAACAACAGTTCCCAAGCCATAGTCACCACCTCCTAGTAACGAAAAAAACTATTTCTCCGCTTTCGCATGCAAGCGCAGCGGTTCCTCCGAATCGGCCTGCCACTCACCCTGAAGCCGCCATTGCCCGGCCGGATCTTCGATTGAGACAAGCCACCGTCCTCCGAGATCGGCGGTCAGTTTCCCAGCGAAGAACCCCTGCCCCTCGGCCACCATCTTGACCGCCTGATCCTGGCCGGCCCGTGTCGGATGCGTCAGTTTGAGGACGATCTCGGCGGGCATCGTCGTCGCACCGGTAGCCGTCAGCATCAGGCGCACATTCAGCCCCGAGCGCATCACATCGGCGTGCAGACCGAGGGAACTGGCCTGGTGGTCGCGCTGCAGGCGCTGATTTACCGTCAGTCCCTGCTTGTAATAATCATCGGTCACCAGGCCGTCGTTGCTGATCACCGCCAGCCAGACCGTGATTGCGCCGGCGACGATGACGGCAGCCGGTCCGGCAATGATGAACCAGGGCCAGCGCTGCTTGTACCAGGGAGTTTCGTCGCGTTGCAGAGTCATTGAATTGTTCATGGATTTCAGGGAAACAGGAAAGAGGCTTTTTCGCGCACCGCAATATTCTCATCCCCTTCGGCCGTGACCGCGAAATGAATGGTGCTGGCACCACGACTGCCAGACTCGGGCGGCACCCGCACAACAACGGTGACCTCGTGATTTTCGGCACTATCCACCGCCACCAGCCGATCGCCGGCAATTTCGGCACCGGCCAGCCCGTCGACCGACAGCACGTAGCGCTTCGGGGTCTCGGTGGTGTTCATGATCTTGAGATTGTAGATGTTCTCGATGCGACCATCGTCTGCTTCGCGGGCCAGCGTGAACCGGTCGCGGATGACATCCACCTTGAGTGGGACCCGGACGGCCAGCGACCACGCCGCAGCCACGGTGATCGCTGCCAGAATCACGGAATAGACGAGAATGCGCGGACGCAGAATGTGGCTGATCACATCCTTGGACGAAAAATGCCGGGCCAGTGCATTCTCAGTGGTGTAGCGGATCAGGCCGCGCGGCAGGCCGACCTTGTCCATCACCGGATCGCAGGCATCGATGCAGGCACCGCAACCGATGCACTCGTACTGCGTCCCCTTGCGGATATCGATACCGGTCGGGCACACTGCGACACACAGACCGCAATCGACGCAGTCCCCCGCGCCGGCCGCAACGGCATCAATGCTTTTCTTGCGCGCACCACGCGGCTCGCCGCGCTCCGGATCGTAGGTAATGACCAATGTGTCCGGATCGTACATGACCCCCTGGAAACGGGCATACGGACACATGTATTTGCATACCTGCTCCCGCAGGAACCCGGCCTGCATGTAACAGAAGCCGGCGTAGAAGAAGACCCAGAACAATTCCCAGCCGGACAGGGCGAAAGGTAACGCCGCCAGCAGTTCTTCGACCGGCGTGAAGTAGGCCACCAGGGTGAAGCCGGTCCATAGCGAGATCAGCAACCAGACGGCGTGCTTGGCTGCCTTGATGCCGAACTTGCGCACCGTCAGCGGCCCCTTGTCCAGTTTCATCCGTGCCGAGCGGTCGCCCTCGATACGGTTTTCGACCCACATGAAAATTTCCGTATAGACCGTCTGCGGACAGGCATAGCCGCAGAACAGTCGACCGGCGACGGCAGTAAACAGGAACAGCGCGTAGGCCGAAATGATCAGCAGCAGGGCAAGATAAAACACATCCTGCGGCCAGAGGACCAAACCGAAGAAATAGAACTTGCGTTCAACCAGATGCAGCAGGACGGCCTGACGCTCATTCCATTGCAACCACGGCAGGCCGTAGAAAATGATCTGGGTAAACCAGACAAGCGCCCAGCGCCAGGTATTCCACCAGCCCCTGACGTCACGGATGTAGACCTTCTTGTGTTTCTCGTAGAAAGAAACCGCTGAATCCACAGTCACGCCCTGCGCGCTTTTTCCCTTGCTTTCCATGGTGCCCTTGTCGGTATCGGAATTGCGCTACGCCGATCTCACTCGGTGGCGGTCAAACGCAATTTCGATACGGAGGGGAAATTCAAACAGCAGAACGGGGCGGCTTTCGCCGCCCCATCAGATGCAATTACTTGGCGCCCTGGCTCAGGCTGAGCACGTAGGCAGACAGCAGATGGACCTTGTCCTCACCGAGGAATTCCTTCCAGGCCGGCATCTTGTTCTGACGGCCGTTGGTGATGGTTTCGGTAATGGTTGCCTCGGACGAACCGTACAGCCAGACCTTGTCGGTCAGATTCGGCGCGCCCAGAGCCTGCATGCCGGTACCGTCGGCACCGTGGCAGCCGATACAACCGGCGCTGGTAAAGGCTTCCTGACCGCGGGCCGTACGCACGGCATCGTTGGGCAGGCCGGACAGGGAACGGACATAATTGGCCAGATCCTTGATGGTGTCGGCACCGAGCTGGGCATGCGGCGGCATGACGCCCATACGGCCCTGGGAAATGGTTTCCTTGACCTGCTCCGGCGTACCGCCATACAGCCAGTCGCCGTCGGTCAGGTTCGGGAAGCCCTTGGCACCGCGCGCATCAGCACCGTGACACTGCATGCAGTAGGTCAGGAACATGCGCTTGCCCATTTCCATGGCCTGCTTGTCGCCGGCCACGGCCTGGAGGTCCATCGCCGAGTACTTGGCAAACAGCGGCTTGACGGCCTCGTTAACCTTTTCGACTTCCGCCTTGTGCTGGCCGACGGAGGTCCAGTTCAGCATGCCCTTGAAGTTGCCCAGACCCGGGTAAAGCGCCAGATAGACGAACGCAAATACCACGGTGATGACGAACATCCAGCTCCACCACTTCGGCATCGGGTTGTTGTATTCCTCAAGGGTTTCATCCCAGACGTGACCCATGGTCTTGCCCGGCGTGAAGGTCGCCTTGCCCTGTACGATCAGCAGAACCGCGCAAGCCAGAATACTGGCCAGGACGATCACAATGACGTACATGTTCCAAAAATCGCTTACGAAATCGCTCATTTGCTTTCCTTTTATCAGCGCGGCTGCGATGTACGGGCCATCGCAGCCTGATCATCATGCTCCGCGAACGGCAGGCTGGCAGCTTCCTCAAACCCCTTCTTGCTGCCCTTGCCGTAAGCCCAGCCCACGATCGCCAGGAAGCAGAGCAACCCGGCAACCGTCAGGATGGAACGCAGATCGTTGATGTCCATGGCCTGTTACTTCATCGTGCCCAGAGCCGTACCCAGGACTTGCAGGTAGGCAATCAGGACATCCAGCTCGGTCTTGTCACCGATGGTCGCCTTGGCGCCCTTGATATCCTCGTCGGAGTAGGTCGGGATACCGCGGATGTTGGCGTAGCCACGCATGACCTTCATCTTGGCTTCGATGTCGGCAGCAACCGTATCCTTGGCCTTGGAATTCGCCAGGAAAGCGAAGGCGGGCATGTTGGACTCCGGCACCACGTCACGCGGATTGATCAGGTGAGCGCGCTGCCATTCGTCGGAGTAACGGCCACCGACGCGATGCAGGTCGGGACCGGTACGCTTCGAACCCCACTGGAACGGGTGGTCATAAACGTACTCGCCAGCGACGGAATAATGGCCATAACGCTCGGTTTCGGCACGGAACGGGCGAATCATCTGCGAGTGGCAGTTGAAGCAGCCTTCGCGCAGATAGACTTCGCGCCCGGCGAGTTGCTCGGCGGTGTAGGGCTTCAGGCCTTCCACCGGCGTCGTCGTCGACTTCTGGAAAAAGAGCGGAACGATTTCCAGCAGACCACCCCACAGAACCACAAACAACGTGAGGATGAACAGCAGGCCTACGTTCTTTTCGATTTGTTCATGCTTGATCATTATTGGTTCTCCCTAATCAGGCGTGGTGAGCAGCCGCGGCGACCACCGGAGCATCCTTGGTATTGCCGCCAGCCATGGTCTTAAACATGTTGTAGGCCATGATCAGCATGCCCAGCAGGAACAGGACACCACCCAGCCAGCGAATCGCCCAGAACGGGTAGGAGCCCTTGACGGCCTCGACGAAGCTGTACGCCAGCGTACCGTCGGCGTTAACCGCACGCCACATCAGGCCCTGCATCACACCGGCAATCCACATGGAGGCGATGTACAGAACGGTACCGATGGTAGCGATCCAGAAGTGAGTCGTAACCAGGGCCGTGCTATACATTTCCTTCTTGCCGAACAGCTTCGGCAGCAGGAAGTAGATCGAGCCGATCGACACCATCGCCACCCAGCCCAGGGCGCCGGAGTGCACGTGGCCGACCGTCCAGTCGGTGTAGTGCGACAGGGCGTTGACGGTCTTGATGGACATCATCGGGCCTTCGAACGTGGACATACCGTAGAAGGACAGCGAGGTGATCAGGAACTTCAGGATCGGATCGTCGCGCAGCTTATGCCAGGCGCCGGACAGGGTCATGATGCCGTTGATCATGCCCCCCCAGGACGGAGCCAGCAGAATCAGCGAGAACAGCATACCGACCGACTGGGTCCAATCCGGCAGGGCGGTGTAATGCAGGTGGTGCGGGCCGGCCCACATGTAGGTGAAGATCAGGGCCCAGAAGTGAACCACGGACAAGCGGTAGGAATAGACCGGACGGCCAGCCTGCTTCGGCACGAAGTAGTACATCATGCCGAGGAAGCCGGCGGTCAGGAAGAAGCCGACGGCGTTGTGGCCGTACCACCACTGGATCATCGCGTCCTGCACGCCCGAATAGACCGAGAAGGAACGGGTCAGGGAGACCGGAACGGCGGCGCTGTTAACCAGGTGCAGCAGGGCCACGGCAATGATCATCGAGCCGAAGAACCAGTTGGCCACATAGATGTGCGACACGGTGCGCTTGGCGATGGTGCCGAAGAAGACCAGACCGTAGGAAACCCAGACCAGGGTGATCAGGATGTCGATCGGCCACTCCAGCTCGGCGTATTCCTTACCGGTGGTGAAACCCAGCGGCAGCGTGATCGCGGCGAGCAGAATGACGATTTGCCAACCCCAGAAGGTGAAGGGGATCAGCGGGCCGCCCCAGAGGCGGGTGTGACAGGTACGCTGAACGCACCAGTAAGACGTTGCGAACAATGCGCTGCCGCCGAACGCGAAGATAACCGCGTTGGTGTGCAACGGACGCAGCCGGCCAAAATGCAGGAAGCCGATATTCAGCTCCGGCCAGACCAGCTGAGCAGCAATGATGACACCGACAAGCATGCCAACAATGCCCCAGATGACGGTCATGACGGCGAATTGCCGTACGACCTTATCGTTGTATGTGGTTTGCGTTCCAGACATGAACCCACCTCTCGTTAATGAAAAGACTGAATGACCACCTCCCTGAACCCAAGGTGGCACATAAAAGAGGATGGTATTCTAGATTGGCCGGCCCGTTTTGACCTAGATCAACCTACAGATTATCTAGACCGAACTAGCCCGAAAGGCGTAAGGCCGGCGTAAGCCTGGCCTGTTTGGCGGAGGGGCAAAAGGCAAAAAGCAAAAATGCGTAGACAAAAAAAGGGTGCGTCGTAACGCACCCCAACCCCAACAGAGAATGTTCGTGAAGGACTCCCTTCACACAGCAGCCATAATGTCACCCGAATCGCAAAGACATGTTGACGCAGGTCAAACTTTCTCTGATTTGTCGTTACCGGCACTTTCGTCGTTTTTGGGTAATTCGTCATCGTCCATCAGCACGCGGAATCCCGGCCCTTCGAGATCATCGAACTGACCGCTGCGTACCGACCACCAGAAGGCACCGGCGATACCGAAAACCAGCAGCACCGAGATCGGAATAAGCAAGTACACACTTTCCATCACTCAGCCTCCAGGCGCTGGATGCGCAACGAATTGAGAACCACCAGCAACGAACTGGCGGACATGCCGATACCGGCCAGCCACGGGGTCACGTAGCCGGCAATGGCCAGCGGTAGTGCGACAAAATTGTACGCGAACGACCACCACAGGTTCTGACGGATCACCGCCAAGGTTTTGGCAGCACGCCGCAAGCCCCAGCGCAGATGCTCCAGATCCTCGGAAAGCAGCACGAAGTCGGACTGGGTGCGCGCCAGTTGCGCGCCGCCGCCCATGGCCACGGATACCTGAGCCTGTGCCAGCACCGGGGCGTCGTTGACCCCGTCGCCGACCATCGCCACCACGGCACCGGCGGCCTGCAAGGCGGTCACATTGTCATGCTTCCCCTGCGGCGTGACGCCGGCGCGGACATCGTCGATGCCAAGCTGGCCGGCCACCCGGCGCGCGACGGCTGCCGCATCGCCGGTCAGCAGGACGACCTGGCGCCCGGCCCGGCGCAGGGCGGCCACCAGCGCCGCTGCCTCGGGCCGGATTTCATCGCCGATACGGAACAGCGCCTGGCAGCCGCCATCGCCCCCCAGAGCCACGATGGTGTCACCGCTGTCCAGCCACTCCATCAACAACGGCGGCCGTGGTGCATCGCTGCCGGCGATCACATAGTCCGGCCGGCCGATGCGATAGCGGCGGCCGTTGACCCAGGCTTCGATCCCCTGGCCGGGCTCGGCCCGCACGTCGGCGGCATCGAGAGACAATTCGCCGGCTGCCCGCCGCAAGGCGGTCGCCACCGGGTGTTCGGAATTGCGCTCCAGCGCAGCGGCGATCGTCAGCGCCTCCTCGCGCGGCAAGTCACCGACCAGCCCGACATCGACCAGATGCATGCGCCCGGTTGTCAGCGTGCCGGTCTTGTCGAACACGAAATGTGTGGCCCGGGCGAGCGTCTCGATGGCGTGGCCGCGGGTGACCAGCAGGCCGTCGCGGGCCAGCGCGCCGGCCGCGACTGTCAGCGCGATCGGCGTTGCCAGCGACAGAGCGCACGGGCAGGTCACGACCAGCACCGAGACGGTGATCCACAAGGCCTTGCCGGGATCGATCCAGGACCAGCCGATGGCGACCAGCACGGCGACCGCCAGCAGGGCGGCGACGAAATAGGAGGCGATGCGGTCGGCCATTTCGACGATCCGCGGCTTTTCCAGCGCGGCCCGCTCCATCAGGCTGACGATGGCGGAGAGGCGCGTGCCGTCGCCAACCTGCTCGACCTGCACGACCAGCGGGCTCTCGGCATTGATCGAGCCGCCGGTCACCACATCGCCCGGCGTCTTGGCCACCGGCTTGCTCTCGCCGGTCAGCAGCGACTCGTCGGCACAACTCACGCCTTCGACGACCCGGCCGTCAGCGGGCACGATGTCGCCCGGGCGCACCAGCACGAAGTCGCCTGGCTGCAGGTCGGCAACGACCCGCTGTTCGGCCGTGCGATCGGCCGGGAAATTCGGCAGCTTCTGGGCAAACGCCGGCAGCAGCTTGGCCAGCGCCTCGGTGACGCCCAAGGCCTTCTGGCGCGCGGTCATCTCGAGATAGCGGCCGCCGAGCAGGAAGAAGACGAACATCGTCACCGAATCGAAATAGACTTCACCCGCCTGGATCAGCGTCGCCCAGATGCTGGCGATGAAGGCCGCGCCGACGCCGAGGGCCACCGGGACGTCCATGCCGACGCGGCGCAGCTTGAGATCGCGCCAGGCGTTGCGGAAGAACGGCGCCGACGAATAGAACACCACCGGCAGCGTCAACGCCAGGCTGGCCCAGCGCATCAGGCTTTCGATATCGGCCGTCATGTCGCCGTCGGCGATATACACCGGGTAGGCGTACATCATCACCTGCATCATGCCGAAGCCGGCGACCCACAGGCGCCACAGCGCATCGCGCCGCTCCTTGCGGGACAGTTCCTCGTTCTTGGCGGCATCGTAGGGGTAAGCACGGTAGCCGATGGCGGCGATGGCGGCCAGGATGTCGGACAGCCTGATTTTCGCTTCGTCCCAGCGGATGCGGGCGCGCCGCGTGGCGTAATTGATATCGACCGCGGTAACGCCGGCCAGCTTGCCGAGGTGCTTCTCGTTGAGCCAGATGCAGGCGGAACAGGTGATGCCTTCGAGCAAGAGCGACGCTTCGCGCTCGCCCTCGCCGAGTTCCTTGACGAAATTTTTCTGGAAATCGGCGTGGTCGAACAGG
>DASUZG010000358.1:0-2023 GCA_036376995.1 Azonexus sp.
GCCATGGAACAGGTCCAGCCCACCCCGCGCCCGCACAGCCGCCTGGTCGCCAAGCTGGTGCTGCTGGTGGCCTTCGCCTTCGCCTTCGCCTTCGCGCTGGTGCCGCTGTACAACGTGCTCTGCGAAGTCACCGGCTTCAACGGCAAGACCGCAGGCTTTGCCAGCGGCGGGCTGACCAGCGCGACGCAGCCGAGCCAGCGCGTCGATGTCACGCGCCTGATCCGCGTCGAATTCACCGGCACCGTGATGCCCGGCCTGCCGTGGGACATGCGGCCGCTGACGGTGAGCCTCGACGTGCATCCGGGCGAGTTGCAGCAGGTCAGCTACCTGGTGCGCAACCACTCGCCCCGACCGATCACCGGCCGTGCCGTGCCGAGCGTGACGCCCGGCCAGGCCGCCCAGCATTTCGAGAAGATCGAGTGCTTCTGTTTCGAGCAGCAGACGCTGGCGCCGGGCGAATCGCAGGAACTGCCGCTGGCCTTCATCGTCAGCCCGGAAATCGACCGCGACGTCAGCCACATCACGCTTTCCTACGCCTTCTTCAATACCGAGGAAGGCCCTCGCCAGACCCTGAGCAGCGCGGAGGCACGATGAAAACCAGCACCCGGCCCGCCGAATCGCCAGCGCCCGCGGCACCGCACTACTTCGTGCCGCAACCGAGCCCCTACCCGGTGATCCTGTCGGCCGGCATGTTCCTGCTGGCGCTCGGCTTCGCCCAACTGCTCAACAATTTCGGCGCCGGCGGCTGGCTGATGCTGGCCGGCACCGGGGTCATCGTCTACGTACTGTTCGGCTGGTTCGGCAAGGTCATCGGCGAATCGCAGCACGGCGCCTACCGCGATTGGGAGGACCGTTCCTTCCGCTACGGCATGATCTGGTTCATCGCCACCGAGATCATGTTCTTCGCCGCCTTCTTCGGCGCCCTGTTTTACGTGCGGATCATTTCGGTGCCGACCTTGGGCGGCATGGAAGCGGCGCACGGCTTCAGCCTGTGGCCGGAATTCGCCGGCAGCTGGCCGACCAGCGGGCCGAAGGGCAGCACGTTCACGCCAATGGGCGCGTGGGGCATCCCGGCGCTCAACACTGCGCTGCTGCTGAGTTCCGGCGCCACGGTAACCTGGGCGCACTGGGGGCTGCTGCGCGACAACCGCCGCCAGCTGGTGCTCGGGCTGGCCGCCACCGTGCTGCTCGGCTCGCTGTTCCTCGGCTTCCAGGCCTGGGAATACCACCATGCCTACACCGAGCTGGGCCTGACCCTGGGCGCCGGCGCCTACGGCGCGACCTTCTTCATGCTCACCGGCTTCCACGGCTTTCACGTGACGCTGGGCACCATCATGCTGGCCGTGATCCTGCTGCGCAGCGCTCGCGGCCATTTCACGCCGCAGCGCCACTTCGCCTTCGAAGGCGTCGCCTGGTACTGGCACTTCGTCGATGTGGTGTGGCTGTTGCTGTTCGTCTTCGTCTATTGGCTGTAGCCCGGTATGAGCCCGAAACGGAAGGCCAGCAACAGCAGCAGGAACAGCGTCACCGAGAGGCCGATGCGCAGGGTCAGCGCGCGCGCCATGCGCACGCCGCTGCCACGGTCGCGCCACAGATAGAACAACCCGGACAACAGGCTGCCGACAATGGCCAGCAACAGCAAGAACACCAGCGCCTTGAGCATGGACGAGTCTCCCGCGGACTTTCCTGCGCTTCAGTATGCGCGCCGGCCGGCGGCCGCGGCAAGCCGCAATCGGCGCACGGGCCTGATCTTTGGCGGGCTGCTGCAACTGCTGCTGGTGCCGGCCTTCGTCTCGCTCGGCCTGTGGCAGTGGGACAAGGCCGAGCAGAAGACGGCGCAACAGGCGACCCTCGACAGCCGCAGCCGGCAGCCGGCCGTCGCCATGCCGACGGCGCCGGCCGAGGCCGCGACGCTGCGCCACCACCGGGTGCTGCTGCGCGGCCGCTACGATGCGGCCAGGCAGGTGCTGATCGACAACCGCCTGTACCGCGAGCAGGCCGGCTACCACGTGATCACGCCGCT
>DASUZG010000359.1:0-3513 GCA_036376995.1 Azonexus sp.
CGCTCGATGAAGGCGTTGGCGCGGGCGGCCAGCTCGCTGTTGGGGTGCGGCCCGAGCAGCCAGACGATGGGTTGCTCGTCGCTCAGGCGCAGCGAGGTGCGCAGGCTGGGCACGAACTGGCTGGCCAGATCGTCGAGCCGGCCGTCCATGATCACGTACTCGACCTGGCCGTCGCCGAGGCGCTCCAGCAAGTCGAGGATGGTGCCCTGGCCGACTTCGACGACGGTGATGCCGGAATGGCTCGCCGCCAGCTGGCGCAGGTTGGCCGCCTGCCGGGAGCCGGCCATCACGTGGACCGTCTTGCCGGCCAGTTGCTCGACCTGGGTCAGCGGCAACGACGCTTCGTGCTGGGCCAGCACGTCGCGCGTCATGAACAGCGGCGGTGTCGCCGCGATGCCGCGCTCGGACAGCGGCGACAGCCAGGCGGCAGCAAGGTGGTAGCGGCCGCCGGCGATGGCGTCGTCCATGTCCTCCGGATCGACGACCTTGAACTGCACGCCGACGCCCAGTTCCTGCGCGAAGGCTTCGGCCAGGTCGCGCTCCAGCCCGGCAATGCCACCCGTTTCGTCGCCGCCATGCGTCAGCGGCCCGGGCCGGGTGAGCACGACGAGGTCGTGCTGCGCCGGCGTCGGGAAGGGCAGGGGCGTCGACAACCACTCGCCGCAGGCGGCGAGCAGAAAAATCGTACTTAACAGTAAGAGTCGGGTTGTCAGAACCATCGATTGTGCTATTATCTCGCCCGCTTCGGAGAGGTGGCAGAGTGGTCGAATGTACCTGATTCGAAATCAGGCGTACTGCAAGGTACCGTGGGTTCGAATCCCACCCTCTCCGCCAAGCGACCAAACAAACAGGCACCCCCCGGGGTGCTTTTTTGTTGTCTCCATCTACTCGGCCGCCACTCGTACCGCAGGCGGCTATCAATACAAACAAACGCAGCACTCTACCCAGATAACGCGGCCCTGAACAGGCTTGCCAGCGCCGGCAAATCGTGTGTCGCCAGCCGGCGAACAAAGGGGTGCCGGCGCGGCCTGTGCGGCAAACGGGGTTCAGCAGAGGTTCGGAATGTTCGGTTTCATCAAAAAGATATTTGGCGGACAGGCTGCCCCTGCGGCCAATCCGGATCCCTTCGGCCGCGACAAGGTGCTTCCTGCCGCCGTGGCAGCGGAGCCGGTGCCGCGGGCGGCGGCGGCCGCCGTGCTACAGCGCGACGAAATCATCGACGAGCGCACGCGAATCGCCGGTTACCGTCTGTCCGCCCGCCGTCCCGATGCGCCCGGGCAGCCCGATCCGGAGGCGACGCTGGCCCTGCTGGCCGGCGCCAACGTCGCCGCCTTGGCCGAGCGGCGGATCGCCCTGATTCCGGTCTCGGCAGCTGACTGGATGGCACACGATTATCGGCCGTTGATCGGCCCGAATACGGTTTTCCAGTTACAACCGCCGGGCAGCGAGGCCGAGGTGGCGCCCTGGCGCGACGTCGCCGATGCGATGCATGCGGCCGGTGCGCGGATCGCCCTGCCGGACAGCGTCATGACGACTTCGGCGCCGCTCGCCGACGTCGCCGATTTCGCGCTGGTGGATTTCTCCGGCTATTCGCTGGCCAGCTTCGAGCAGGCTGTTGCCCGGCTCCGGGCCACCCGACCGGCGCTGCAGGTAATCGTCGAGCAGGTCGCGCGCTGGCCGGAACAGCGTTACTGCGTCGCGCACGGGGCGGCGTTCTGCAACGGGCCGTTTGCCACTGCGCCGGACGAGGAGCAGGCGGCCGGGGAGATTTCCCAGAGCCGCCTGGTCCTTATCGAGATGCTCAACCAGCTGCGCCGCGATGTCGATCTGGCCGAGATCGCCGAGGTCGCCAAGCGCGACCCCGGCGTCGTGGTCAAGGTCGTGGCCATGGCCAACTCGCCGTTGCTCGGGCGCAGTCAGCGCGTCACCGGCATCGATCAGGCGATCATGGTGCTCGGCTGCGAGCAGTTGTACCGCTGGCTGTCGATCGGGATGTTCCGTGCCGGCGACGGTACGCCGCGCGACGAAATCCTGCTCGAACTGGCCCTGGCGCGCGGGCGCTTCCTCGAAGTGCTTGGGCGCGAGCAGCACGACAAGCGGGCGTGCGACGAACTCTTCCTGCTCGGCCTGCTGTCGCTGCTCGATTGCCTGCTCGGTGTGCCGATGGCCACCGTGCTCGAACGCATCCACCTGTCGCCGGAGATGAAGGAAGTGCTGCTGAGCAGCGGCGGCCCGTTCGGGCGCTATCTGCTGCTGGCCATCGCGGTCGAGAAGGGGCATGCCGAGAATGTTGCCCGCCTGGCCGGGCAACTCGGCTATTCACTGGCCTCCATCGAGGCGGCTTCGCTCGATGCCATCGGCTGGGCGGAAGAGGCGGCGACGCTGAGCGGCTGAACGGGGGGGCTGGCCGGCGCTTTCGGGCAGAATGCCGGAATGACCCTGTACGGCCTTTATCCTGCCGAGCATTTCCGGATCGTCCGTGGCGATGCCGCAGCGGGAGCCACGTTGCCGCAGGCGCTGTGGTATTTCCGCGATGAAACCGTCGCCGTGCCGGCGAGCGGCCAGCCGCTGGCCGGCTTCGACCGCCAACGGCGGCTGGTCGACGATCTGGCAGCCTGGCATGGGCGTACGGCAATAGGCGCCGAGGATGGCTATCCACCGCTGGTCTGGCTGGGCTCGCCCGATGCGCTGCATCAGGCCCGGCTGGCCGCCGACGGGCTGACGCTGACCACGGCCGACGGGGGGCCACTGCCACTGCAACTGGCCCCGCGCCTGCCGCTCAACCGCTCGTGGTTCGATGCCGGCAGTCTCGCCTTCTTCCACGGCCAGCCGCTGAAGCTGCGCGGGACGCGCATGGCGGACGGCTTCGTCGCCCGTACCTTCTGGCCTGAGCGTTTCGCGTTGCCCGCTGCGGCCGAAACCCGGGCCATGGCCGCCGACCCGGCTGCCCTGGGCGAGTGGCTACGGGCGCCGGACCCGGCACGCGCACCATTTGCCGTCGAGTCGGTGTGGCGGCGGCCCGGCAGTCCGGAACTGGCCGCCGGCCAGCCGCTGCTCGGCCTGATGCTGAACGGCGCCCAGGGCGACGACGACGAGGCGCACAGCGGGCATTTCGCGCTGATGACCGGGCGCATTGGCAAAGCCGGGGCCATCGACGACTGGCTGGTGAATAATTTCTACGCCCTCGACAGCGAAAGCGAGAAGGGCATCCTGGCGGCGCCGGTGCCGCTCGACAACTACCTCGGCGATGTGAACAGCGGCCAGGCCTGGTACCGTCCGTCGTGGCTCTTGGTCGCGCGACTGCGCGAGGTACGCACGGCGGTGCATCTGCAGGCGGCTGTCGGGCGCGTCTACAACCACTTCTACCGGCATCAGTTCGCCTATCACCATGCCCGGGCCAACTGCACCGGCATCAGCGTCAGCACGGCGCGCGCCCTCGGCTGGCAGGTGCCGGCGCGCGGCGGCGAGAACTGGTCGCTGGCGCTGCTCGGCCTGCCGCTGCTGGCCCTGCGC
>DASUZG010000360.1:0-4102 GCA_036376995.1 Azonexus sp.
CCTCGGCATCAACCATCATTCCGCCCCGCTCGCCATCCGTGAGCGCGTGGCGTTTGGCGCCGAGAAACTGTCGCACGCGCTGGCCGACCTGACGCGCAGCCAGCCGGTCAAGGAAGTGGCGATCCTGTCGACCTGCAACCGTACCGAGATCTATTGCGCCGCCGAGACGCCGGAAGTGGTCATCGACTGGCTCAGCCACTACCATCAGGTCGAGCGCAGCGAACTCGCGCCCTATCTCTATACCCACGACCAGCCGGAAGCCATCCGCCACGCCTTCCGCGTCGCCTGCGGGCTGGATTCGATGGTCATCGGCGAGCCGCAGATTCTCGGCCAGATGAAGGACGCGGTGCGCGTCGCCGAAGAGAGCGGCACGCTCGGCACCCAGCTGCACAAGCTGTTCCAGCGCTCCTTCTCGGTCGCCAAGGAAGTGCGCAGCACCACCGCCATCGGCGCCAACATCGTCTCCATGGCCGCTGCCGGCGTGCATCTGGCCGAACGCATCTTCGAGTCGATCGAGACGCAGCGCATCATCTTCATCGGCGCCGGCGAAATGATCGAACTGTGCGCCGCCCATTTCTGCGCCCGCCAGCCGAAGGAAGTGACCATCGCCAACCGCACGCTGGAGCGCGGCCGGGCGCTGGCCGAACGCTACAACGGCACGGCCATCCGCCTCGACGACCTCGGCGAGCACCTCTCCCGCCACGACATCGTCGTCTCCTGCACGGCCAGCCCGCTGCCGATCATCGGCCTGGGCATGGTCGAACGGGCGGTCAAGGCGCGCCGCCACCGGCCGATGTTCATGGTCGACCTGGCCGTGCCGCGCGATATCGAGGAAGAGGTCGGCGAGCTCGACGACGTCTTCCTGTACACCGTCGACGACCTCGCCCAGGTCGTCGAGAGCGGCCTGGAATCGCGGCAGGCGGCCGTGGTCGAGGCCGAGTCGATCATCAATCACCGGGTCGAGGATTTCCTCGGCTGGCTGTCGGCGCGCGATACCGTGCCGGTGATCCGCTCGCTACGCGACTCCGCCGAACGCATGCGGCGCCACGAGCTCGAGCATGCGCTGAAGCTGCTGGCCCGCGGCGAAGCGCCGGAGAAGGTGGTCGACCAGCTGTCGCAGCGGCTGACCAACAAGTTCCTGCACGCCCCGACGCAGACGCTGAACGTGGCCGAAGGCGGCGAGCGTAGCGAACTGCAGCTAGCGGCCAGCCGCCTCTTCCACCTGCACACCAACGACTGAGTCGGGGCGCGCGGCCAGCACCCGGTTGCGGCCGCTGCGCTTGGCTTCCAGCAAGGCCGTGTCGGCGGCGCCGATCAGCGCCGCGGCCGACGGGAAATCGGCCAGCGCGGCGACGCCGCAGCTGAAGGTGGCCTGGATCGCCCCGTTCTCGTGCGCATGCGGCAGTACCGCGAAATCCTCGCGAATCCGGTCGAGTTGGGCGATGGCGCCGGCCACGTCGGTGTCGGGCAGGGCGACGATGAATTCCTCGCCGCCGTAGCGGCCGATCAGGTCGCCGGTGCGCAGCCGGCCGCGCAGCAGCCAGGCCAGGCCGCGGATCACCCGGTCGCCGAGCGGATGGCCGTAGTTGTCGTTGATGCTCTTGAAGCGGTCGATGTCGATCATCGCCACGACCAGCCGGCTGTGCGGCCCGGCATCGGCGACCAGCTGGCCGATGCGCATCTTCGCCGTCGAGTGGTTGAGGAGCCGGGTCAGGCCGTCGTGCTGGCCGCAATGGCGCATCTCGCGGTAGCGGGCGATCTTGGTCTTGACCACCGCCGCCAGCACCACCGGATTGACCGGCTTGGTCAGGAACTGGTCGCCGCCCAGGCGCAGCGCCTCCACCTGCTGCACGATGTCGGTCTCGCTCGACAGGTAGATCACCGGCAGGGCCTGGTACTCGGCCACCTGGCGCAGCGCCGCGGTGGCCTCGACGCCGCTGCAGAAGGGCATGTACATGTCCATCAGGATGGCGTCCGGGCGGTAGTCGGCGGCGACTTCGAGCAGCTGGCGCGGGTCGTCGATGGCCAGGCTGTCGATGCCGTGCTGGGTCAGCGCGCGGCGAACGTGGGCGGTGGCGGTCAGCGAATCCTCGACCACCAGCACGCGGTCGGCTTCCGGCTCGTCGTCGCGGACCAGGTCGAGCAGCCGGGCCAGGATGTCGCTGCTGCCGCTGTCGACCGGCACGCAGGCATCGGCGCCGGCGCGCTGGAGCAGCACGATGCTCTGCAGGTTGGCCGGCACCGACAGGCAATAGAAATGGCTGCCCGGAAAGCGCGTGCGCATGGCCATGATGGTGGCCACCGCGGGCGGCGGGTAGGCGCGTCCCGGCTGGTCGGGCACGAACAGGATGGCCAGCGGTGGCTTCTTGCCGGCGCCCAGGTCCTGCCACGGCAGCACGTCGGGCTGAAAGCCGAAGAAGCTCAGCTGGCTGCGCAGGGCATCGAGCCATGGGTGGCGGGCGTCGGCGACGATCAGCACGGTGCGCGTCGGGACCCAGGGTTCGGCGGCGTCGGTTTCGGGCGAGTCGGAGTGGCGCCGGCACGGCGTCGGCGGGGCTTCGTGGCGCCGCAGTTCGGCCAGCAGGCGGGCGAGCTTGCGTTCGATGCCGTTGGCCAGCTCCGGCATCAGCGGGTGCTGCGAGGGGTCGCCGAACAGCGCCAGCGCGGCGTTTTCCAGTTCCTGGCAGGTGCGCACCAGGCCCGGCAGGTGGCGGCGCTTGAGGTGTTCGGTCAGGCCGTTGAGCGAGACGGTGAATTCGACGAACAGCTCGAACTTGCCGCAGTCGCGGTACTGCCGCCAGCGGTGCTCGAGAGCTTCCGCCAGGGCGATCACGGAGTGGGAAATGTGGGGCATCGGCTGGTTTGCGCGCACCCCGGGCAACGGCCGGCGCTCCGGCGCTGCGGCGGGGAAGCGCCGATTATGCTACCCGGATTGCCTGGCGGCAAGGTCCGCGCATCGCCGGTGGGATGTTCTCGGGTACCATAGCGCCCCCACCCGCTCACCACGCCCTGCACCATGAAGGACAGCATCCGCCAGAAACTCGACCTGCTGGTCGACCGCCTCGAGGGCATCGACCGCATGCTGTCGACGCCGGAGGCGGCCGGCGACATGGAGCAGTTCCGCAAGCTGTCGCGCGAGCGCGCCGAGATCGAGCCGGTGGTCGTCCAGTACGGCGCCTTCTGCCAGGCCGAAAACGACCTGATGGAGGCCGAGGCGATGCTGGCCGACCCGGAGATGCGCGACTTCGCCGCCGAGGAGATCGCCGCCGCCAAGGCCCGCCTGCCGGAACTCGAAGTCGCGCTGCAGAAGCTGCTGCTGCCGAAGGATCCCAACGACGAGCGCAGCGTGCTGCTGGAAATCCGCGCCGGCACCGGCGGCGACGAGTCGGCGCTGTTCGCCGGTGACCTGTTCCGCATGTACTCGCGCTTTGCCGAGCGTCAGCGCTGGCAGGTCGAAGTGCTGTCGGCCAGCGAATCGGAACTGGGCGGCTATCGCGAGATCATCTGCCGCCTGGCCGGCAACGGCGCCTATTCGCAACTGAAATTCGAGTCCGGCGGCCACCGCGTGCAGCGCGTGCCGGAAACCGAGACCCAGGGTCGCATCCACACCTCGGCCTGCACCGTGGCGATCATGCCGGAAGCCGACGAGGTCGAGGACGTGAACCTCAACCCGGCCGACCTCCGGATCGACACCTTCCGTGCTTCCGGCGCCGGCGGCCAGCACATCAACAAGACCGATTCGGCGGTGCGCATTACCCACCTGCCGACCGGCATCGTCGCCGAATGCCAGGACGGCCGTTCGCAGCACGCCAACAAGGCCTCGGCCATGCGCGTGCTGGCGGCACGCATCAAGGACGTGCAAGTGCGCGCGCAGCAGAGCGCCATCGCCAGCACGCGCAAGAGCCTGATCGGTTCCGGCGACCGCTCCGAGCGCATCCGCACCTACAACTTCCCGCAGGGTCGCGTCACCGACCACCGCATCAACCTGACGCTGTACAAGATCGCCGCCATCATGGACGGCGATCTCGGCGAAGTGCTCGGCGCCCTGGCCGCCGAACACCAGGCCGAGCAACTGGCGGAACTGGCCGAGCAGCAATGACCC
>DASUZG010000361.1:0-6657 GCA_036376995.1 Azonexus sp.
CCGGCCTCAATTACCAGGTGGCGGTGCTGTTCGCCGCGCTGCCGACCGCCTCCTCGGCCTACATCCTGGCCATGCGCATGGGCGGCGACGGGCGCAGCGTCGCCTGGCTGATCTCGGCGACGACGCTCGGCTCGATGCTGACGCTGCCCCTCTGGGCCGCCTTCGTCGTCGGCCGTTAGCGGTCCGTCTTCGCCTTGCGGGCGGCCGGCTTGCTCGCCGGCTTGTCGTCGTGGCCGGCCTGGGCGACCGCTTCGGCGGTGTGCTGCATCTGTTCGCGCATCTGCTGCATCATCTGCCACGGCCACATGGCGGCTTCCGAGAAGGCGGTCTTTTCCGGCGCCGCGGCGGCCGCCGGCGCTTCCGTCTGCATCGACTGGGCGGCCTGCGAGGCCATCTGGCCCATCGCCTGCACGGTGGATACCGTGGTGCGCTGCATTTCCAGCCCCTGGATGGTCATCTGCAGCATCGACAGGTTCATCCGCAGCCAGCCTTCGACGGCTTTCATGTCCTTGATGCGCTTGTCCAGTTCGTCGAGGTCGAAGGTCGGCGTGACCATGCCGGGCAGCGAAAAACCCATGTTACCCCAGAGATTGCGCATGAAATTGAGCGGATCGTGGATCTGTTCCTCGGTCATTGTCGTCTCCTCATTGTCGGGTCATACCATCTTAACCACTTTCCCCGCCGCGGATCACGGCATTTTCGGCCGGCTATCGTTGATGCCAGCGGGAAATGTGACAAGGTGATAAATTAGCGCCCCAACAACAGGGGGTCACAATGCTCAAACTGCTGGTGGTGGAGGATCATGCGCTGGTCCGCGAAGGCCTGGTCCGCTTGCTCGGACAACTGGAAAAGGGCGTCAGCGTGGACGAGAGCGCCGATTTCGAGTCGGCGCTGAACCTGCTCGACAACGACGGCGAGTTCGATCTGGTGCTGCTCGACCTGGCCCTGCCGGGCATCGACGGCTTCGCCGGCCTCGACATCCTGCGCCGCCGCTACCCGTCGATGCCGGTGGCCGTCGTCTCGGCCTTCGACGACACGCCGACCGTCACCCGGGTGCTCAATCTCGGCGCTTCCGGCTTCATTCCCAAGGCCTTTTCCGGCGAAGCACTGCTGGCAGCCGTGCGCGAGGTGCTGGCCGGCAACATCTACCGGCCGTCCGGACAGCCGAGCGCCCGCCTCGACGACGCGACGCCGGTGCCGCCGTCGCGCCAGGGCGTGCGCCCCGAGGAAGTCGGCCTGACCGACCGCCAGGCCCAGGTGCTGGCACTGATGGTCCGCGGCCTGTCCAATCGCGACATCGCCGACCAGCTGCAGCTGTCCGAAGGCACCGTCAAGATCCATGCGACCGCGGTGTTCAAGGCGCTCGGCGTCAATAGCCGGACCCAGGCGCTGGTCGCCGTCACCCGCTACGGCATCGATTTCACCAACGTCTTCTGAAGCTGCGCGACCAGCGCCCGCAGCTTGGCCGGGCGCACCGGCGAGGGCAGGGCATGGGCGCCGGGCGGCAACGTCTGGCCGGCCGCGTTGACGAAAATCAGCGGCGCGCGCGGACAGTAGCGCAGCACTTCCTCGGTGATCGCCGCATCGGCGATGACGATGGCGTCGGCCGGCGGCGGACCGCCGGCCATGCCCTGGCCGACCGTGTAGTGCCAGCCTTCGAGTAGCTTGCGGCAGGCGAGCAGGTCTTCCGAGTCGCCGAGCATGTGCACGGCGCCGGCCGAGGCCGGCAAGCCCGGCGGCAGCTCGCGGTCGCTCGGGCGATGCAGCGGGATGTGCAGGGCGAAGGTGGTGCCGGCGCCGGGGCGTGACAGCAGTGTGACCCTGACGCCGAGCACGCGGGCCAGGCGGTCGATGATCGACAGGCCGAGACCGAGCCCCTTGTCCGGTTCGCGCGCCGGATTGCCGACCTGGTAGAACTCCGCGAAGATCGCCGCCTGGTGTTCCGGGGCGATGCCGACGCCGCTGTCGCGGACCTCGATCCGTACTTCCTCGCCGCGCAGGCGGGCAGCGATCAGGATGCGGCCGCCGGTCGGCGTATAGCGCAGCGAGTTGGAGACCAGGTTGGCGATCATCCGCTCGACCATCACCGGGTCCGAGGTCAGCCAGCGTTCGGTGCTGCGGAAATGCAGGGCCAGGTTGCGGTCCACCGCGGCGCGGCGGAAGGAGTTGTTGAGGCGCTCGAATATCGGTTGCAGCGGGAAGCCGCGGATGTCCGGCTTGATCCCGGCGACGTCGAGGCGGGAAATGTCGAGCAGCGAATCGAGCAATTCGCCGAGCAGCGTGGTCGAGGTCGAGATCTGCTCGGCCAGGCGCGGCAGGTCCTGCACCGCGCCGCTGCGCACCTGGCGCTGCAGGTCGGCGGCGAACAGCGACAGGGCGTGCAGCGGCTGCCGCAAGTCGTGGCTGGCGGCGGCCAGGAAACGGCTCTTGGCGCGGTTGGCGCGCTCGGCGGCGTCCTTCTGCCCGGCCAGTTCCTCGGTCGCCGCATGCACCCGCTCTTCGAGGAACTCGTGGCTGGCCGCCAGCTGCTCGGTCATCGCTGCCATGTCGCGGACCTGGCGGCGCACCATCAGCGCGCCGACCAGCAGGACCAGGGTGACCAGCGTGCCGAGCGTGCCCAGTTCGAGCAGCCGGCTGCGCCAGCTGGCGAGCAGGGTGGCTTCCGGAATCGCCGTGAGGATGCGCAGGTCGCTGAAGCCGGGCACCGGCGCCACCGACACCAGCAGGCCGTTGCCGCGGTTGACGCCGGTCTGCGGCACCTGGTCGCGCAGCTTGCCGGCGAACAGCACCTCGGCGGCCTGGGCGCCGAGCAGTGGTGACTGGCGGCTGAGGTCGGTCGGCCGGCAGGAGCCGACGATCTGGCCGCGGGCATTGATCAGGACCGCCTCGAAATCGTCGGAAAGGCGGTTGGACCAGCAGAAATCCTGCAGGTAGGCCGGCTCGATGGCGGCGAAGGCGGCGCCGGCGAAAGCGCCGTCCTCGTCGACGATGCGGCGGGCGATGGCATAGGTGTAGCGGCCCGAGTTGCGGCCGATGTAGGGGCCGAAGGAAGCGGCCTCGCTGCCGTTCTCGAGGGCGACGAAATACGGCCGGTCGCGGACGTTGATGGCCGGCGGCGGGAAGTAGGTCGAGATGAAGCGCTGGTTGCCGAGCTGATCGAAGACGATCAGGTCGCGCAGTTGCGGCATCGCCCGCGAATGGCGCTGGGCGACGTATTCCCAGCCCTTGCCCGGCTCCCAGTCGGGCCAGTCGCGGCGGCTCAGCGACAGGTCCGAGGCCATTTCGCGCAACAGCATGTCGACGGCTTCGAAGGAGCGCGCCGTGTGCTCGGCCATCATGATGCCGAAATGGTGCACCCGCCGCTCGCCGGCTTCGAGATCGCGGTGGCGCGACAGCACGAGGTCGGTCAGGAACACCGCAAGCACGGTCAGCGTGCTGATCAGCGCGACAAGGAGGGCGAGGGCCTCCGGTTTGCGGCGCAGCATCGGCCCTAGATCCGGTAGCAGTACAGGGGCCGCGGCGGCGAGCAGGGTACGTCGATCCGCTCGCTCGGGTCGACGCCGGGCACCGGGAAACTGTTGCTGACGAACAGGCTGCCCGGCGCCATCTCGGCCTGCGCTTTCTGCCACAGGCGTTCCATCGGCGCCGGCGAGAGGAAGGCATAGACCAGATCGTGCCCGGCCAGCGGGGTCTGCCACAGGTCGCCCCAGCGCAATGCGAGATTGGGCCGGCCGACGCCGAGCAGGCGGCTGGCCAGCCAGGTCGCCGGCGCATTCTCGGTGCCGGTGAAGTGCTTGTCCGGCCAGGCGTCGGCCAGCGGGATCAGCGTGCTGCCGAGTCCGGCGCCGAGATCGAGGATGCGCCCGGCGCCCTCGCGTTCGATCAGCTGGTCGAGCGCGGCCACCGTCTGGCGGTTTGACAGGTACAGCGGCACCTGTCCGGACAGCGCGCCACGATAGACCAGCAGCAGCAGGATGAAGGCCAGCAGGAACCAGCCCGGATCGATCGCCAGCTGCTGCGTGGCCCACACCAGCGGCATGAAGCCGGCGTGGATCAGGCGCCACCACCAGGGCTGGCGGCTCAGCGTGGCGAACAGCAGGGCGACGCCGCCGATCGCCAGGCTGGTCTCGCGCCAGGGCAGGGCTGTCGCCTGCCAGCCGAAGTACGGCCAGGCCAGCGACAGGACGAGGATGACGGCGGCCCCTTGCAGGGCCAGTTGGCGAAGCGGCGTGGCGGACATGCCGCGATTATGCCATCAGCGCAGCCCTCGCTTCCTGCCGCCGCACCGCCGCCTTGGCCGCTGCCGCGGCCCGGACCGGGCCGAAGCCGCGGACGTCGGCCGGCCAGGCGGCCAGCTGTCGCCGTGTCGCGGCATCGCCCCGGCCGAGGATCAGGTCGAGATCGGTCTCATAGTCGGCCAGCAGTTGCCGGTCGAGTGCCTTGTCCGGGGCGAAGCGGAACGGGTCGAGCCAGCTGCCGCGCAGCCGGCGCAGCCCGGCCAGGCCCTTGAGCACCGGCAGCAGCCACGGCCCGAAGCGGATCTTGCGCGGCCGCCCGTCGCTGCCCGGGCGGGCCAGCAAGGGCGGCGCCAGATGGAAGGCCAGGCGGTAGTCGCCGCTGAAGGTGTCGGCCAGCTGCCGCTGGAAGCTGCCATCGGTAAACAGCCGCGCCACCTCGTATTCGTCCTTGGGCGCCAGCAGGCGGGCGTACTGGTCGGCGACGCTGCGGCTCAGCGCCTCGTCGCCAAGGGCGCGGATGCCATCGACCCGCCGGCGGTAGCGCTCGGCCAGCGCGGCATCGTGGTAGGCCGTCAGGTGCGCGCTGCGGCTGGCGATCAGTTCGTCGAGGCTCGGCGCCGTGGCCGGCGGCGGCGCCAGTTCGCCGGCGACGCGGGCCACCCGCTGCGGTTCGGCGGCCGCCCGGCGGCCCCACAGGAAGGCCTGGCGGTTGGCCTCGACGGCGGTGCCGTTGAGTTCGATGGCCTGCTCCAGCGCCGCTGCCGAGACCGGTACCAGGCCTTTCTGCCAGGCGTAGCCGAGCAGCAGCATGTTGGCGAACAGGGCGTCGCCCATCAGCCGCAGCGCCAGATGGTTGCTGTCGAGGAACTCGACCCGCTCGCCGCCCAGGGTGTCGGTCAGCGTCCGGCGCAGGCCGGCCTGCGGGAAGCTCCAGTCGCGGTTGTGGGTGAACTCGGCGGTCGGCGTCTCGGTGCAGCTGACCACGGCCCGCGTGCGCCCTTCGAGCATCTTGGCGACGGCTTCCGGGCTGGCGCTGACCACCAGGTCGCCGCCGAGCACGGCATGCGCCTCGCCGGTGGCGATGCGGGCGGCGTGGATGTCCTGCGGCCGGTCGGCGATGCGCAGGTGGGTGAACACGGCGCCGTACTTCTGAGCCAGGCCGGTCATGTCGAGCGCCGAGACGCCCTTGCCGTCGAGATGGGCAGCCATGCCGATCAAGGCGCCGAGGGTGATCACGCCCATGCCGCCGACGCCGGTCAGGAGCAGGTTGTACGGCTCGCTGGTGGCCGGCAGCGCCGGCGCCGGCAGCAGCGGCCAGTCCTCGTGGTCGGTGGCGGCCAGGCCTTTCTTCGGCCGGCCGCCCTCGATGCTGACGAAGCTCGGGCAGAAGCCGTTGGCGCAGGAGAAATCCTGGTTGCAGGCCGACTGGTCGATCTGGCGCTTGGTACCGAAAGCCGTCTCGACCGGCACCACCGACAGGCAGTTCGACTGCACCGAGCAGTCGCCGCAGCCTTCGCAGACCGCCTCGTTGATGAACACTCGGCGAGTGACCGCCGGCAGCTTGCCGCGCTTGCGCCGGCGCCGGCCCTCGGTGGCGCACATCTGGTCGTAGATCAGCACCGAGACGCCGGGGTATTCGCGCAGTTCGCGCTGGGTGCGGTCGAGCTCGTCGCGGTGGCGGACCGGCACGTTGGGGGCGAGATCGGTGACCTCGGCGTACTTGGCTGGATCGTTGGTGACGATGACCATCCTGTCGACGCCCTCGGCCTCCAGCTGGCGGGTGATGCGGGCGACGCTGAGGATGCCGTCCACCGGCTGACCGCCGGTCATGGCCACGGCGTCGTTGTAGAGGATCTTGTAGGTGATCGGCACTTTCGCCGACAGGGCCTGGCGGATGGCCAGCAGCCCGGAGTGGAAGTAGGTGCCGTCGCCGAGGTTGGCGAAGATGTGCTTTTCCTCGGTGAACGGCGCCTGGCCGACCCAGGGCACGCCTTCGCCGCCCATGTGGGTGAAGGTCGCGGTCTGCCGGTCCATCCAGGTGGCCATGTAGTGGCAGCCGATGCCGGCGACGGCGCGCGAGCCTTCCGGCACCTTGGTCGAGGTGTTGTGCGGGCAGCCGGAGCAGAAATAGGGCGTGCGCTCGGCCAGCACCATCGGCATCCGCGCCGCCTGCTGCTTGCCGGCCAGCAGTTGCAGCCGCGCCTCGATGGCCGGCGAGGTGAAGAAGCGGCCGATGCGCTCGGCGATGACGCGGGCGATGGTGGCCACCGACAGCTCGCCGGCCGCCGGCAGCAGCCAGTCGCTGTGCGACAGGTAGCCCCCGGCCTCGGGCGCCACCGTCCATTCGCCCTTCTCGTCGAACTTGCCGATCACGCGCGGGCGCACGTCCTCGCGCCAGTTGTACAACTCCTCCTTCAAC